>CAYOGO010000051.1:0-7239 GCA_964403405.1 uncultured Lachnospiraceae bacterium
CAGGTCCGTTATAAGGGACAAATTTATTGACTTTGATAATTATACCGTTGCAGGTAATTCACAGTCGAGCCAGGCAATATGCATTTATTACGATGTATTTGATGAGAATGAGAAGCCTCTTGCAGTGGAAAAGCTTGTTGAACTGATACATGCAAAGGATGATCGCTTTGACAGCGGATTTATAGGTCTGCATTGCGTATTCCATGTGCTTTCGGAATACGGCTATGCTGAGCTTGCGTACAAGATGATAACGCAGAAGGGTTATCCGTCGTATGCACATCTCATAGATATTGGAGAGACCTCAATAGTGGAGCAGTTTGTTCCGGACGACAGAAGCTGCGGATCGCATAATCACCATTTCTTGGGCGATATTGCAAGGTGGTTTATTTCTTCATTGGCTGGACTTAATGTTGTTGACAGTAAGACGGCATTGATAAAGCCACACTTTATAGAGTCGATAGATCATGCAGAGGCTTATTATACATTCAAAAAGGGTCGTGTTGCAACACAATGGGAAAGAAATGATGACGGAATCGTTGTAACGGTTGAGTGCTGTGACGGTGTTGATTGCGAGGTCCTTATTGAGAACTGTGGAGCTCAGGTTACGGTTAAGTACGGCAAGGTACTCAAAATATGATAAATTGTGAACGAAAACGGGAGATCGGATGATCTCCCGTTTTTATGAGTGTAAATAGAAACAGCTCCGAAAAGGTTATTGCCTGGGAGCTGCCTTGAGTGTTATTTTTCCTGCTTCATTGCTTCAAGCTCGGCAAGAGCTGCATCATAAGCCTTTATCTGTACGGACATATCGGGAAGAATATTTGGTTCCTCACCCTTTTGACTGTACAGCTTGCTGATTATATACTGTAAAAAATAAGGATTTCTTACAAAAAGCGGACCTATAAGCTCAGTTGCGTATACATTTTTGTAATTAAACCCCTCTGTTGAAGGTGCATTGTCATTGCCCAAGCCCATTTCAACATTGAATAACGGCGATATTACGCTTGATACATAGGAGCATTTGTTGATATATCCTATTACTTTTTTATCAAACTGACTGCATGTGTAAATTGCATCTCCGTGGAATCTCTGCTTATTCTTTCTCTGTACGTTGTAAGAAAAAATTCCCAAACCCTCGTGCGATCTGTTATCATCAATCACGGTCTCTCCGAATATTTCAAATGCATTACCCGTAAGAACAAGTATTTTGTCCGATTCTATATATTCTTCAAGCTGCTTTTTATAAGGGCACAGGCATTCCAAAGCCTTTAATGATGATGATTCCGTTCCGCAACCCATGTAAGCAATATCATACATTGAAAGATCGATGTTACCGTCTGTTGCAACAGTATCATAGACAACCTCTGCACCGGACTCCTCAAGACGCTTCCTGAGCATGAGCATGTTGCCGCGTTCACCGTACAGATTCATTAATTCAGGGTAAATGTCAAGTATACGTACTGTCATGATTTTTCACCTCCATTGAGCTTTGAAAGGATCTTTTCCTTATCGGCTATATATATCATCGCATAAAAATCGCTGTCATCCTTCACGCTGAGGACTTCGTTTGCGACCTGTGTCATATCGGGTGCTATTGTGATCTTTTCGGGATCTATTTGTGTAAACTCAAAACGCACAGCGAGATCGTAAGCGTGTCGGCCTCCGAGAATTATCTTTTCCGCATTGGCGTCCTTAAGTCTGTCAAAATCAATATCCCACAGCCAGCTTACTTCAGTTGTGTGGTAACGCTTGCTTACATCATCTATGTAGAGCATAACAATGGATTTGTTCTTATTTCGTACAATACAGTCTATCGATTGATTGTATGAAACCGAGTTTTCGTGCTTGGATGAGAGCAAATAGCCCTTATGCGTTCCAACATCTATTTCAATTACCCTGTCGACTTTTAATACATAGCTGTTCAGTGCGTTTATTGAGGTCTGCTTGTCGTATCCGAGAACACACGCAAGAGTAAATGCGGAAAGCATGTTATATACATTGAACGGACTTGCAAAGCCGAGCTTGACCTCATATTCTCCGTTAAGTACGATCTTTTTCTCGTCAAGATCCATATCGGTTACTCTGCAAAGTGCATTTTCCGTCTTCAATCCGCAATTGTCACAGTGAAATTGACCATTATGTGCCAATGTGAAGTAATCATATTTTAATTTGGATTTACAGTGCGGGCAATAAACAGCATCGTTGTAAACGCTTACGGGGAGCTCCGTTGAATATTTGTTTTCATCCATGCTGAAATAAACCACCTTGTCCTTGTCGTGATCAAGAGCAAAGCATGAAACGAGCGGATCGTTTGCATTAAGTACGAGAGTTGAGTCCTTGCTTACGGCATCTTTTATTATGCTGTATATAAGTTCAAAATGACCGTTCCTTGCCATTTGGTCCCTGTAAAGATTTGTTATCACCATATGAGTAGGCGTGAAGTATTTAAAAATAAGCCTTGCATAACGCTCATCGGATTCCAACAGAACCGCATCGGCTAAAATATTGCCCTTGAGATCGGCGTTATTGAGCAAAAAGGTCGTAACACCCTCGATCTGATTTGCACCCTCCTTATTCCAAACAACATTTATATTGTTGCCCTTCATTATGTGCGCTATCATATCGACCGTTGACGTTTTACCGTTACTGCCCGTTACCGCAACAACGGTCTTAGGCAATTTTATATCCTTAAGTATATCGGGGAAAAGCTTCAAAACTATTTTACCCGGGAGACTTGAGCCTCTGCCGACTTGCTTACCTATAAAGTATACTATTTTACATATAAGTACGGCAATGAATATTCTCATTTTGTTGATCCTCTCAAATATTTAATATGTGATTATTTTATCATTTAAGCCTGTATTTGTCAATATGGAATTATGCTATTCAAGCACCCTGCGTATCACCCAAAATTGCATTTTTTGCGGCAGGATACCGAATAAACAGAGTAAAGGACTTCGATTTATGCTGTATGCGAAGCCGGGGGATCGTTTATTTAATATGCCAAACGCCTTTTTTGCTATTTTTTCGGGCGGAATGTTTTTTGATTCCACACTGTCAACTATTTTTTTGAACCTTTCGGCGTTGCACTTGTATAATCTTGTGTTTTGGCAAAACTTGTCGAGTGCTGACGTGGACACCCCAAGCATACCCGTATTTACCGCACCTGCACGAATAACGGATACCTTTATTCCAAGCAGCTGTAATTCCATCCTAAGTGAGTACGCATACTTATCCAATGCGGACTTACTTATGGCGTAGAGCCCCGTAAAAGGCAACGGCATAAGCGGTGCAAGTTCACTTGTTGTTATGATTATGCGGCTGTCTTGCTTCAATAGTGGTAAAAAGTACTTATTGACAGCAAAAGCTCCGTACAGATTTATATCAAAAATGCGTTTGAAGTCATCACCGGAGATCTCTGCAAGCGAATCCAGCTCATATATTCCGGCAAAATGTATTATGGCGGAAACCTCATCCGTTATATTTTTTACGGTCTGTACGGCAGCCTTTATGCTGTCGTCATTTGTAACATCGACCTTTACGGGAATAATGCTTTTATTTTGTTCTTCAGTATTTTTGTCCAACGCAAAAACACAATAACCCTGCTTAATAAGCAGCTCAACGGTTGCTCTGCCCATTCCGCCGTATGCTCCCGTTACGATAATGTACTTCATAAATACACCTCTTGTATGTTAAAAAATTATGCGAGCCTATATTTCGCCCAAAAGATATTCCGCAGATCTGTGGAATATCCATTCCTTTTCATCATCGGAAAGATCAAGCTCTTCTATTTGCTTTATCGCATCTCTTGTCCTTTGCCACGGCAGATCACTTGCAAGCAGTACTCTTTTTGCCGAATGCTTTTTTATTATTGCTGTTAAAAGCTCATTGTCGATCCTTCCGTGCAAAAAAGCAGTATCAAGCCATACGTTTTCGATCCCTGCAAGATATTTATATACATCTTCAAAGAGATTCATTCCGCCAAGATGAGCAAACACAAATTTCAGATTGGGAAATTTTTTTGCAACCATTGCGGACTCACGTGGCTTGCAATGTATAAGGTCGGGCGATAACGGATCGAATCCTGCATGAAAAACAACTATAAGACCGAGCTCCTCACATTTTTTGTATATGGGGAACAGCCTTTCATCTTCTACAACAAAATTCTGATAATCGGGATGGAGCTTTATGCCTTTAAGACCCAATGAACTTATTCTTTCAAGCTCATCAAGAGCATCCTCCGCATCCGGGTGTACACTGCCGAAACATATAAGATCGTAACTGTCCAATTTTGCGGAAATATCATTTATGACCGTTTGTTGCTTTGGCTTTGTTGCAATGGGCAAAAGCACGGCTCTGTCAATGTCATCCTCATTAAGTATCCTTTTCAGATCGCTTACCGTGCCGTCCGTACATGGCACAAAGCCGCTTGTTGCGGAAAGATTTGCAATGGCCTTTGCGGCAATCTTGTCATCGAATGCGTGTGCGTGAAAATCTATATACATTTATTCCTCCGTCATCAACAGATAATGCCGCCGCCCGCAAGAACATCATCGATATAAAAAACGACCGACTGACCGGGTGTCACGGCTCTTTGAGGAACTTCAAAAATGACCTTTACTCCGTCCTTTACAGGGTAGACCATTGCAGGTGACTCCGTTGCGGAGTAACGTACCTTTGCATTGACCTGTAACGGCTCTGTGAGCGTATCCATTATATGCCAATTAACCTTTTCGGCATATAATTCAGTAGAAAATAAGTCGTCGTTGCTGCCTACGATAACGGAATTTGTCTTTTTGTCAAGCTTTGTTACAAAGATCGGAGCAGGGGATGAGATGCCTATTCCCTTTCGCTGTCCCAATGTGTAATGAGCAATGCCGTTATGACGTCCCAGCACCTTGCCGTCCTTTGTAATTATATTACCTGCTTTTGGCGGTACATATTTATCAATAAAGCCATGGGTATCATTATTCGGAATAAAGCATATCTCTTGGCTGTCACGTTTTTTTGCGGTCAAAAGTCCGTTTTCAAGCGCAATACGACGGATGCTTTCTTTGTCTTCAAAATCACCCAATGGAAACAAAACTCTTGAGAGCTTATTCTGATCTATTACATATAAAACATATGTTTGATCCTTTTTGCCTGCTGCTGACTTTTTTATAACATACCCCGAGTATTTTTTGTCATAGCATACTCTTGCATAGTGCCCCGTGGAAACATATTCCGCACCTAATTCATCGGCAAGCTCAAACATTTTGCCGAATTTTAAAAAACGGTTGCACTCAACACATGGATTGGGCGTTTTACAATCTGCATAAGTATCAGTGAAGTAACGGACGACATGCTTCCTGAAATCATCGGACAGGTCAACAACGTGATGCTGTATACCAAGCTTGTTACAAATAAGCCTTGCATCCTCAACATTGTCGGCAATGTTGTCCGTGGAAAAATCATCATCCCTCCAAAGTTTCATTGTCACGCCGATGACCTCGTATCCTTGCTCTTTTAATAAAAGAGCAGCCACGGAGCTGTCCACTCCGCCGCTGACTCCCAAAATTACTCTCTTATTTGACATATATCATGCATGCGCAGAACAATTCTCGCAAGAGGTCTCCTCAACGCCGCAGAGCTTGTTTGCTTCCTCCTCTGACATACCGCCTCTTATATAATAATCGGCAATGGCCTTACGGATTGCTTCCTCTGCAAGCACTGAGCAGTGCAACTTTTGCGGAGGCAATCCGCCAAGCTCGTCCACTACCTGCTTGTTTGTAAGCTTAAGAGCTTCTTCAACAGTCATGCCCTTTATGAGCACGGTCGAAACACTACTTGTTGCGATAGCAGCACAGCAACCAAATGTTTTGAATTTAGCATCGACAACAACGTCGTTTTCTATCTTAAGATACATTTTCATTATATCGCCACAAACAGGGTTACCAACCTGACCTATTGCGTTTGCATCTTCTATTTCACCGACATTCCTCGGATTTGTGAAATGATCCATTACTTTTTCTGTATACATAGCTGATTATTCCTTTCAAAATGATATTTTGCCCTGAAGAAAATCTTCATACAGTGGCGACATGTTTCTGAGCTTTTCAACTATCTCGCAAAGAGAATCCACAAGATAATCTATATCCTCTTTTGTATTACTCTTGCCGATCGATATTCTGAGAGAACCGTGTGCAATTTCAACGGGAACACCTATTGCAAGCAATACATGGGAAGGATCCAATGAGCCGGACGTGCAAGCACTTCCGCTTGAAGCACATATACCCTTCATATCAAGCATGAACAAAAGTGATTCACCCTCAATATACTTAAACGATATATTTGCTGTTCCGGGGAGAGAGTTTTCTCTCGGACTGTTTATTCTCACGTACTTGATACGCTTTTCGACCTCATCAAGGTAGTAATTCTTGAGCTCGGAGATCCTTTTTGTGTTTTCATCCAGATGAGCGTAAGCAAGCTCTATTGCCTTGCCCATACCAACTATACCTGCAACGTTTTCCGTACCTGCACGACGGCTTCTTTCCTGATGACCGCCTGCTATGAGTTTGTCAACAACAACGCCTGTACGGATGTACATTGCGCCCACGCCCTTAGGTCCGTAAAATTTATGTGCAGACATTGACAAAAGGTCTATATTCATAGCCTTGACATCTATCCTTACATTGCCGACCGCCTGGACAGCGTCCGTATGGAACAGTATCTTATGCTCCTTTGCAACAGCACCGATCTCTGCAATGGGTTCGATCGAGCCGACCTCATTATTTGCAAACATTATGGTTATAAGTATCGTTTCGGGCTTAATTGCAGCTTTGAGCTCATCGATGCTTATCATACCGTTTGAATCAACAGGAAGATAAGTTACCTCATAGCCGTCCTTTTCAAGCTGATGGCATGTTTCCAGCACTGCAGGATGCTCTATTTTTGAGGTTATAATGTGGTTACCCTTTGCACGCTTTGCTCTTGCAACACCTTTAATTATAGTGTTGTCACCCTCGGAACCGCCTGCTGTGAAGTATATTTCTTTATCCTTTGCACCGATAGCATCAGCTACCTTTTTGCGTGATTCTTCAACTGCTTCTCTTGAAGCTCTGCCTATACTGTACACGGATGATGCATTACCGTAATTTTCCGTGAGATATGGCATCATAGCATCAAGGACATCCTTTGAAAGAGGAGTCGTTGCTGCATGATCAAAATATTTTATATCAGACATAAATATGTTTACTCCCT
>CAYOGO010000052.1:0-7223 GCA_964403405.1 uncultured Lachnospiraceae bacterium
CCGCTTATGAGTGTAAGCGGCGTTCTCAAGTCGTGTGACACGTTTGCCATCAGCTCACGACGTACTCTCTCCACGCTTGAAAGCTCAGACGCTGCATAATTCAGCGTCCGTGCAAGCTGTGAGATCTCTGAATACGATCCCTCGTCAAACCTCACATTATAATTACCCTTTGCAAGCCGTTTTGCGCCCTCGCCTATCTTTGTAATCGGCTCAACAACATAGCTCGAAAGTGCTATGGAGATTACCAACGCCAAAAGCACCATTATTACACCGACCGTGGCAAATATCGCACTCAACGAACGTCTTACCGATATAAGCGGCGTTATTACCGTGTTTAACAACACAAGATACTCGTTACCGTTTTTATCCTGTGTTATCCTGGCATACATGATGCTCGTATAAGCACCTCCGTTATCCTCAAACTCACCCTCAGAGAACGGGGGTTTGCCTATATCCTCCTCATTTGCTGTCGGCGTGGATATGCCGTAGCTCTGAATGTACTCACCGCCATGCGATTTTGCTTTTCTGTAATAATAAGCCGCACCGATCAGACTGTATGAGTGCACTCTGCAGCCGTTATTCACACACCGTGATGCAGACTGCTTTAAGTCCTTGTCCCATACGGATATGCAGGTATCACATTTTATCGCACTATTGCCGACAATTTCGTCAAGCTCGGACCTTGACATGCTGTCAGAGCCCAAAACGTGCGTTATTTCATCAAGCGCCTGATTAAGACTTGACATCTTTACTGCTTTATAAATATCAGCCAACAAAAAACGCTGTATTCCCACCCATAGCAACAACACGATGAACGTGAATGCGATCATTGCGAAGAAAAGGCGCCAACGCATTGATGTATTCTTTTTATTTTTTCTTTTCAACACCGCATTAAACTTCAAAACGGTATCCAACTCCCCTCAAGGTTACAAGATACGAGCTGCACTCTCCCAACGACTTTCTCAAAAGCTTTATGTGAGTGTCAAGCGTCCTTTCGTCACCAAAAAAATCATATCCCCACACATTGTCAAGTATCATATCCCTGGTAAGTGCAATATTCTTGTTTCTTACGAGATAGAACAGCAATTCGTATTCCTTTGGTGTAAGATCTATCTTTTTATCGTCAACATACACGTATCTGCCCGTAAAGTCTATCTTCAGCTTGCCGTACGTCACAATGTCATGTATTTGCGTATTGCCGTCCCCCTGATTTTTCGGTGCGGAGGTATAACGTCTGAGCACAGCTGTAATCCTGAGCATGAGCTCCTTGGGTGAAAACGGTTTTACAACATAATCATCTATACCTATCTCAAAGCCGTGTATCTTGTCGTATTCCTCCGTTCTTGCCGAAAGCATTATAACGGGAATATCCGCGATCTTTTTTATTTCTCTTACTGCGGAAAAGCCGTCAAGCTCGGGCATCATAACGTCCATTATTATCAGGTCAAACTCATTTTCCTTGCAGAGCTCAATAGCATTCATACCGTTGTCAGCCTCAACTATTTCGTGGCCCTCAAAATTTGCGTATTTTTTTATTATATTTCTGATGCCTGCTTCATCATCGGCAACCAATATTTTTGCCATAAATCTACTCCCTTTCTTGCGGACAGTTTTGTCCAATATACTTGATCATATTATATTTGCAGATTGTGACAGTCAAATGAAGACATTATGTTATTTTCATTTAATTTTCGCAAACATCCAACTGTTTTTGTGCTCAATATCCGCTGTTTTCAAACAATGAGCTTCACACGATCTTCAACCTAATATCTTTTTTGCTATTCTTTTTACCTCGCAAACAGCTTCATCCTCATCGGCGGTGAGAACCTGTCTGCCGTGCATAAGCAATTTGCCGTTGCATACAACTGTATCAACATCACCCGTGCCTGCACTGTACACCAATGCGGAATCAAGCTCATTGGCAGGTGCAATTGACGGTGAATTTGTATTTATAAGCACAATATCCGCCAGCATACCCTCTCTGATCTCTCCCAGATCTTTTCTGCAGATAGCCTTTGCTCCGTTTGCTGTTGCAAGTGATATAACGTCGCTCGCCTTCATTATGAGCGGATCACGATCTATGCCCTTATATATTAGTGACGCCATACGCATCTCGTTCAATATACTCAGATTATTGTTGCTGGATGCTCCGTCCGTACCCAATGACACATTCACACCTGATGCCATGAGTTTCGGAATAGGCGGTATTCCGCTTGCAAGTTTCAGATTACTGCTTATGTTTGCGGAAACCGACACATTCTTATTTTTAAGTATCTCTATGTCCGCATCTGTCATATGAACGCAATGTGCGGCAATTTTTATGCCCTCAACATCAAAATATCCGATGCTATCAAGGTATTTTGCAGGCGTCATTGAATGCGCCTCTATGCAGTCATTGTATTCAGTGACAGTTTCCGAAAGATGTGTCTGCAAGCCTGCTCCGAGCCTTTGTGCCTGCTCAACAACAGCTCTTATGTAGTTCGTATCGCTCGTATATATGGCATGAGCACCCAATGTCACCGATATTCTGCCGTCACATGTATTGTTGTAATTATTGAAGAAATCACAGCTCTCCTTAAGCTTCCTTTTATCGGGATCGGATATTCCAGAAACGCTCCTTGACAGCACTGCCCTCAGACCCGTTTCCTCAACAGACCTTGCAGCCTCATCCATGAAGAAATAATTGTCGCAATATGTCGTCACTCCCGCTTTTATAAGCTCTATATTTGCCAGTTTAACACACCAATACGCCATTTGTGCAGTGAGCTCATCCTCAGCGGGAAAGATTTTCTTGAAAAGCCAATCCTGCAGGTTCATATCATTTGCATAATTCCGCAAAAATGTCATTGCAGTATGCGTATGCGTATTTATAAGACCGGGTATTGCAAGCATTCCCTTGCCGTCAATTATCACATTGTCGTCACTGTCATTGTACGATTGCGATATTCCCGATATTTTTTTGCCCATTATCTTTATGGATACGTTTTTTGTAATTTCGCACCCACTGCCCTGCTTTGCATTTAATATGTTGACGTTTTTTATTATCATATTTACTCCGCATTCCACGCATTTACATAATCCTGCTGCTGAGAGGTGAGAGCATCTATTTTTACGCCCAGGCTGTCAAGCTTTATTCTTGCCACCTGATCATCTATCTCCTTTGGGACCTCTATGAGCTTATTCGGTAGCGTTTTGCCGACCTTATTGAGGTACAAAACCGACTGCAGCTGTATTGCAAAGCTCATATCCATTATTTCAGCAGGATGACCGTCACCTGCCGCAAGATTTACAAGTCTTCCCTCTGCAAGGAGATTTAACTCACGTCCGTCCGACATGACATACGTCATTATATTGTCACGGGATTCAAATTTATTAACGGACAACGCTTCAAGTTCAGGCTTATTTATTTCAACATCAAAATGACCTGCATTTGCAAGCAGCACTCCATCCTTCATTTTTTCGTAATGTCTTCCCGAAATTACGTCATTACAGCCTGTAAGTGTAACAAACACATCACCAAGTGATGCAGCCTCGTCCATCGTCATCACTCTAAAGCCGTCCATATGTGCTTCTATTGCTTTAACGGGATCTATTTCCGTAACAATGACATTTGCGCCCAAGCCGTGTGCCTTTGCCGCAACACCTCTGCCGCACCAGCCATAGCCTGCAACGACCACCGTTTTGCCTGCAACAACAAGGTTTGTGGTCCTCATTATTCCGTCCCAAACGGATTGACCCGTTCCGTAACGATTATCAAACAAATGCTTGCAATCCGCATAGTTTACCGCTATCATGGGAATCTTAAGCACGTTTTCCCTTTCCATTGCACGCAAACGCATTATTCCCGTTGTTGTTTCCTCGCATCCGCCTATGAGCTTATCAAGCAGATGTGTTTTTTCCGTATGGAGAATGTTTACAAAATCGCCGCCATCATCTATTATTATGTCAGGCTCTATGTCAAGTGCCATATTCAAATGTCTGTGGTATTCCTCCGGTGTTGCACCGTGTATACCGTAAACATTGAGTCCCTCCTCCGCAAGTGCCGCCGCAACTGGATCCTGCGTTGAGAGAGGATTACAGCCCGTAACCGCACACTCTGCACCGAGATTTCTCAAAACAAGTGCTAGATATGCCGTTTTTGCCTCCAAATGCACGGATACCGCAATTTTCTTGCCCTTTAACGGTTTTTCGTCAGCAAAGCGTCTCTCGTATTCCGACAATATGGGCATATGTTTTTTTACCCACTCTATTCTCCGTCTGCCCTCAGGCGCCAAGCTTATATCTCTTATTTCGTAATTTGCCATATTCTATTCCTTTTCTGTTTTTTTCAATAGCTCATCCACCCTGTCATAAAGCTCCTCAAGTGTCCCGTCATTTGATATGAGCCTATCTGCAAGCTTTTTCTTTTCCTCAAGGGAGGATTGATTTTTTATTCTTTCCTCTATTTGCTCACGTGTTGCATTGTCACGCTTCATTGCTCTTTGCAGCTGGACCTCCGGTGATGTATATACCACCCACAGTTCGTCGCACAGCTTGTGCATACCTGCCTCTATCAGCAACGGAGCATCTATCACGACCGTTTTTTCGCCGTTTTTTCTGTATATATCGATATAATTCCTTGTTATATCGATCACCTCAGGATGAATTATCTCATTAAGCACTTTGACAAGCTCCTCACTCTTAAAAACTATCGATGCAAGTGCTTTGCGGTCAATGTCACCGTCATTTGTTAAGATCTCGTTTCCGAAGCGTTCCACAGTCCTGAAATATCCGCGTGTGCCCTTTTGCAAAACAAGCCGTGATTCCTTATCACAATCTATTACTGGTATGCTTTTACTTTTGAGATAATCCGACACCGTGGATTTGCCCGATGCAATACCGCCTGTAAGACCTATTATTCTCATGCCTTTGCCTCACTCCATGTGTCACCGACACCTATATCCGCCACAAGCGGAACGGACAGATCTGCCGCAGATTCCATGCAATTCTTCAAAACCGACTTTACTTCTTCTACCTCATCTCTGTGAGTCAAGACAACAAGCTCATCATGCACCTGCAATATCAATTTTGACCTCATACCGCGCTCCTTCAACTCCTTGTAGACCTTTACCATAGCTATTTTTATTATATCAGCCGCCGTGCCCTGCACTGGCATATTAATCGCTATTCTTTCCGCCGCCTTACGTAGCATGAAATTCTTTGAATTTATATCCGAGCACACCCTCTGCCTTTCAAACATGGTCTTACAATATCCGTTCTCACGTGCAAAGCTTATACTTTCGTCCATAAATCGGTTTATCGTGGGGAATTTTCCAAAATACTCGTCTATTATTTTTTTTGCGGCTGCCTTTGTCATGGATAGGTTTCTTGCCAGACCAAAATCGGATATGCCGTATATTATGCCGAAATTTACCGCCTTTGCCTGGCTTCTCATATCGTCCGTAACAAAATCGTATGCGGAATTAAACACTCTTGCCGCTGTTGCCCTGTGAATATCCTCGCCGTTTACAAATGCATCAATGAATTTTTCATCACCCGACATATGTGCAAAAACTCTCAGCTCGATCTGTGAGTAGTCCGCATCCGCAAGTACATAATCAGCATCGCCCGAAACAAAGGCTTCCCTGATCCTTGCACCCTCCTCCGTCCTTACCGGTATGTTTTGCAGATTGGGCTCAGTGCTGCTCAAGCGCCCCGTATTTGTGACAGTCTGATTGAACGTCGTATGCACTCTGCCGTTTTCGTCAGCGGCTTGCGTGAGACCGTCAATATATGTGGACTTCAGTTTTACAAGCTGCCTGTAATCAATTATATAGCCAATTATCTCATGATCGCCTTTGAGCTGCTCAAGCACCTCGTTATCCGTCGAAAATCCCGTCTTTGTCTTCTTGACAGGCTTTAATTTCAGTGTTTCAAAAAGCACCTTGCTCAACTGCTTTGTAGAATTGATATTAAATTCTTCCCCCGCAAGCTCAAATATCTTTGTGCTGAGCAAATGTATGCGTTCGTCGTAATCCCTGCCCAGTTTTTCAAGCATATCAATGTCGACCGTAAATCCCATTGTCTCCATTGAGTAGAGGACCTCTGTCAAAGGCATCTCAACATCGTTATAAAGAGAATACATGCCCTTGCGCTTCAATTCCTTTTCCATGTTTGCCTTGATAAGCGTCATTGCATTGGTATTTGCTTTACTGCCCTCCGCATACCTTGCAAAATATTCGATATCATTTCTCCATGACACCGCATCAAGCAGATACGCCGCAACAGAATAGTCAAACGCCGCATTTGCAAGCTCTATTTTAAGCTTATCGCATATATGTCTTGCGGATTTTACATCCTGCAAGCATTTGTTGACTGTCTCATCTTCTAATATATCCTTAATCTTTGCAAAAACATCATCCGTGCCATTTTGTGTTGTATATACATTTTTATCCGTCCACAAAACACATCCGTTTTGCACAAATGCATTTACGTTCTCCCAAAAAAGAGAGAGCTCTCCGCATTCCTTTGCCTCTGCCCTTAATTGCTCATATCCAACAGCATCAATATCAATGCCCTTTTGTATTTGCTCATCCTCGTCGGCATTTACGCCGTTTTTTGCCTTTATCGACTCTAAGAGTTTGTGCATCTCCAGCATTTCAAGCATTTGGCAAAGCTCTGCCGTTGCCTTCGGGAAATACTCATCGTCATCCATATCGGGTAATTCGACAGGTGCATTTTTTACTATTTGTGCAAGCGTTCTGCTCATATATGCAGAATCCTTTGCAGACAAAAGTTTATTTTTTACAGATGCCGACTTTATTTTATCTGCATTTTCATATATTCCGTCAAGAGTACCGTATTCGCAAAGTAAATTTGCCGCCGTTTTGGGACCTATACCCGCAACTCCCGGAATATTATCGGACGAATCACCCATAAGTGCCTTACAATCAACAAATTGCGAAGGCAAAATACCGTATTTCTCCTTAAACACATTTTCGTCATACTCAACTATGGTAGACACGCCCTTTTTGGTATAAAGTACAGTTGTTTGCCCCTCTATCAATTGCAATGAGTCTCTGTCACCCGTAACAAGGTATGTTTTTATTCCGTTTTCATTTGCCATCCTCGATAGAGTTCCCAATATATCGTCTGCCTCAAAACCGACAGCCGACAAAACGGTAATACCCATTTTTTTTAATAAGTCTTTCAATAACTCTATTTGCGATATTAAAGTTTCCGGC
>CAYOGO010000053.1:0-7139 GCA_964403405.1 uncultured Lachnospiraceae bacterium
GCCGTGCTGCATGCGGTAACTGAAAAAAGCATTACCAATGCCAGCAAAATTGAAAAAAACCTTTTCATTCTGTAAACCTCCATTGAGTTATTTGTGTATTTAACACATTAAAATTTTCCTGTTGAGCCGAAGCCGTTTGTTCCTCTGTCGGTACTGTCAAGCTCTGTTGTCTCGATGTAATCAACGGGCAAGTACGGTACTATGACGAGCTGAGCCACACGCTCCGCATCCTCAACCTTTTGCGTTTCATTTGAATAATTGCGAAGTACTACACGTATTTCGCCTCTGTAATCGGAGTCAACGACTCCTACCATGTTTGCAGGTGCAAGCCCTCTTTTTGTGCCGAGACTGCTTCTTGCAAATATCAGCCCCATGTACCCTGTCGGTATCTCCACTGCAATTCCCGTGTTAAACCAGCATGCTTCACCGGGCAAAACTTCCGCACCGTCCAATACGTACAAATCCGCACCTGCCGCATAATCAGTACCGAATGTGGGTACAGTTGCCCTGTCATCCAATTTTATGTATTTAACCTTTACTCTTTCTATCATTTTACCAATCCTCATCCCAGTGCTCACTGCCGCCAAGCTTACTTAATGCATAACGGACTTCATCCCAATAAAAACCGTTGCGTGAGAGTGTGCCCTGCAAGCGTTTGAGCGTTTTTTCATCCCTTTTGTCATTTACTGTCCTTAATGCGATCTCATATGCTCTTTCGCTTTCGTCGACATCATATTCTGACAATATCGTTGATATCACATCCGAATTGACGCCATCATGCTTGAGATCAAAGGCTATCGCGCGCCATGCCTTTTTTGAATTCGTGAGTCTGTATTCGACATATGCCCTTGAATATGCTTCGTCATCAATATATCCCCATGACAAAAGCTTATCACATACGGAGTAGGCAATTTCATCCGAATATCCCTTTTCTAACAGTCGTTCAAACACATGCTTTTGAGTTCTCATGCGTGAAGACAGGTATTTCAACGCCTCACTTTCTGCTTTTATGCAATCCGAATCAAAAACAATCCTATCAAACAGCTCGTCATCACACTGTGTGCCCTCAAATATTCCGCTTGTGGACACTGTGTATGTATCAAGATCGTATACATCAAATGTATCCGCAATGATCCTGCATTTTTTGTCGTCAATGTACTCTATTTTATTAATGTATTTCAAGAAAGACCTCTGACTGTTATAAGACCTTTTCCATGTATGTATTGCCGTCGGTATCCTTCCACTCAAATGCTTTTCCGTCGGTCACCATATAGCTGTGCTTGCTGTTTTCCTTGGGAATAGAGGCTGAACCAGGGTTCATGTATATAAAATTATCTTTTATATCGCATGCGGGAACGTGAAAATGTCCGTAGAGCAGTACATCGTTCTTATTGAGATACGGCGGAGTATCAACATTTATTTTGTCGCCGTGAGTTGCGAATATTATTCTGTTTTCAAATGCGATGAGAGCGTACTGTGCCATTATCGGAAATTCAAGCACCATCTGATCAACATCGCTGTCGCAGTTGCCCTTGACGCATATAAGCTTGTCCTTTATCGCATTGAGCATTGATGCCACTTGCTTTGGGTCATAATCCTCAGGAAGTGCATTTCTGGGTCCGTGATACAAAATATCGCCCAAAAGGAGTATTTTGTCTGCATTTTCCCTCTCAAATGCTTCAACTATCTTTTTGCAATAATATGCAGATCCGTGTATATCGGATGCAATAAGTAATTTCATTGTATATATCCTTTCTTTTTCAAACGGTTAATCGTTATCCTTTTCAACGAGCCCTTTTACTTCATTATCCTTTTCAACGAGCCCTTTTACTTCATTGAATGTTTGAGTGAGCTCATCCTTTGTTACTGTTGTAAGCGCACTGAAGCCTGAATCCATTGCGTCATCGAGCAATTCAAATGCTTCATCTGTTCTGCCCTGCTCAAGGCGTATCAGTGCAAGATAATAGCAGGAGTCTATCATGCCTCTTTTTATTTCAAGTGCCTTTTGAAAATACATTTCAGCGTTCTGCATATCGTTGAGCTTGTAATAGGTCTGACCGAGATTATCGCATATTGCAACATCGTCTGGATCGTATTCGAAAGCTTCCTTGTTTACTTCAAGAGCCCTTTCAAGCATTCCTTGCGACATGAGCAGGTATCCGTAAATTACGTATGTTGTGCTGTTTTTGTACTCATTGAATACCGTCAATGCCTCATCAAGAGCTTTTTCGACATTTCCGAGCTTATAATCGCATGTGGCAAGACTGCATTTTATTGCGGTGTAATACATAACATCCACACCGAGTATGTTTTCTGCTTTTTCATAGACCTCCTTGCATTTTATATAATCGCCCTGCTGCATAAGGAGTGAGCCGTACGCAACAAGATAAGCAGGCTTTTCCATACCCATTTCGTATGCCTTTGAAAGATCTCTTTCCGCAGCCTCCTTTTTGTTCTTTGCCATTTCTAAATAGCCCTTCAGTCCGTAGAAATTTGCCTTAAATCCCATTTTTATCCTCCGCACGATCGATTTTTTTGTTCAATCGTTCAATTCTTATATTGATCTCGTTTACAAGATCCCTTGAACCGTAAATAAGTGCATTATGCTTTGCCTTTATGGCACATTCCAATGCCTTGGACGGATCTCTTTTTATATGCTCGTAATATTTTGAGAGCTCCGTCAACGGCAACGACGCGCCTATTGACAGCCTGTCCATTGCTTCCCACAGCATTACTGCTTGCGGATAATCTTTGTTCTTTTTATGTATAAATGATGTATACTTCATGCAATTATACTGTGTTACTTTGTCGGTTGAAGACTTCATTACCGCCTCAAAGCACTCTAATGATCGTATGAACTGCTTTTTGCCGTAATAAAATTCGCCCAGATGCATCAGATCCGCCACATTATCCAATTCGGCGATCGGATCCTCCTCAATTCGCATTATTTTTGCAAGTAACACGCTCATTGTGATAACGTCACTCTCGTTATGCTCAATTACCTTTTGCATGTCATCGGGACGCCCTGTCTCAAGATATTTTTTATACATTTCGGGAATCAAGCTTCCCGGAATGTCACCGTCTCTGTGCACACTGAGTATGTTCTCCTCTATTGTTGCAAGCTTACAGTTTTCGAGCCTTTTTTTCCATATGCGTCGTGACAAATGCAACAGATCCGTCTGATCCTTTGCAAAGCTGTTTGCCTTTATTTCGTTTATGACGCATCTTGCCTTTATGAGTGGAACATCAAACGATCTGCCGTTAAAGGACACGACTGTCATTCCGGAGTACTTGCACACAATATCCTCAAGTACGCATGCTTCGTCGTCAATGTCTCGCATGAAATACTGCTCAAGAATCAGACTGTCATCATTAAAATAGGCAACGCCTATCAAAAATGGGCAGGCAGCTGAACCGAGCCCTGTTGTTTCGGTATCTATGAACAGCAGTCTTTCATCGAGCGAAAACTTATCCTCTATGTTTTCCACAACATAATCGCCGTATATTGCCCCTATTTTGTATTTTACAGTTCTGAGTAAATATCCGCCGTTTTGCTTTTCGACTCTTACGGCTCCGATCTGAGCGGAAATATCGTGTTTTTTCGCTTTAGCAACAGGAGCACCCTGCATGCTTGCAAGGTTTGCAAGCTTATCCCTCAGATTCGTAATCATTGAGGATCATCTCCAATATTTTGATGGCGTTCTTTTTTATTCTTCTCTCCCACAGCGGACCCACACATGACGGACAGCCCCTTTCGCAATCACAGCTGCAAAGGTGACCATAAGCCATTTTGAGCAGCTCACGGAGTGAATGATATATTTTTTCCGAAAAGCCTATGCCGCCCTGATAATTATCGTAAATATATACGGTGGGCTCGTCCGTAAACGGAGAACGGACGTGGTAGACTATGTTAATATCCGATGAAGATGACATGATGTACACGGGAACGATGTTGCCGAGTAGATGCGTGATTCCCAGCATTGCATCGTTGAGATCCTCTCGCTCAAACAGAGAAGTTATTTTTTCGGGAATGGTCATCCAGCACGCCGATGTATACATTTCAAGCTGAGGCAGAAATATTTTGCCCCAACCGAGATTTTCATGCGTATCCAGCTTCATTTTCTTAAACATGGTCGTCTGTGTGGAGACTGTTGCCTCACCCAAGCTGATGCTGATGCCGTTATTTGCAACGGTCTTGTTTTCAAAAACGTCTGTCACACGGACCTCAACATTCATATCCGCATCGGTATAATAATCGACATTGACCTTCCTCACGTACGCCTTGTGATCGTCCCAATCAAGCTTTTCCACCTGAAATTGCACGCCCTGATGCATATATATTGCCTGCTCGTGTAAAAGCATCGGTACGGTATATTTATCCATTTCGCCTATAACACGGTGATCGGGATCGGTTATATCTATTATAATAAAATTATCGCTTGAAATGCTCCTCATGCTCAATGCTGATGCAGGATATGAGTCGGACATCCAATACCATTTTCCGCCTGCATGCCTTGCGGTGCCGTTTTCCTCAAAAAAGGCAAGCATCGGTGAAATATCCTGATCTCCGTAAAGCTCTCCGTCCTTGAATGGTAGCTCAAACATGCTGCACTGCACATGGCTCATCAATATCTGAAGATTATCCCCGTTTACAAGACCGCTTTCCGGTGATGCCTCAAAAAAGTAATCTGGATGCGATAGTATGTATTGATCCAACGCTTTGTTTGATGCAACAAGGATCGCAAGAGATGTATCACAGCGTCTGCCCGCTCTACCCATTTGCTGCCATGTATTTGCTATTCCTCCCGGATAACCGCACATAACGCATGCATCAAGCTTACCTATATCGATACCGAGCTCCAATGCGTTGGTACTTATTACTCCGAGCACGTCACCTGAACGCAGACCCTTTTCAATCGCACGTCTTTCCGACGGCAGGTATCCTCCACGATACGCCTTTATGCAATCTGCAGTGCCATATGCATGGTTATCCGAAAGCTGCTTTTCAAGCGTATTGAGCATTACCTCAACACCGACTCTTGAGCGCATAAAAACTATCGTCTGTATTTTGTTTTTCAAAAGCTCCTCAGCTATCTCACGTGTTTGTAATGTGGTGTCACGACGAATAAAAAGCTTTTTGTCAACATACGGCGGGTTATAAAATATAATATGGCGTTTGCCCGTCGGTGCACCGCTCTTATCAATAACATCGAATTTCTCACCTGTTATCCTTTCTGCAAGCTCACACGGATTTGCTATTGTTGCCGACAAGCATATAAATTGCGGATCCGAACCGTAAAAACGGCACAAACGCTTGAGTCGCCTTATTACATTGCAAACATTACTGCCGAAAACACCGACATACATGTGCAATTCATCTATTACAACATACTTGAGATTTTCAAAAAAATCGACCCATTTTGTGTGCTGAGGTAAAATTCCCGAATGAAGCATATCCGGATTTGTGATTATAATATTACCAGCCTGACGTACTGCCTTGCGTGCATTTACGGGAGTGTCACCGTCATATGTATAGCTTTTTATATCAGCATCGACAAGCTCACAAAGCTCATGCAGCTCCGCCATCTGATCCTGTGCAAGTGCCTTTGTCGGAAAAATATATAACGCACGTGCCGAACTGTCCTTCATTATGGTATTGAGCACGGGGATATTGTAGCACATGGTCTTACCCGATGCAGTCGGAGTGACTACCGTAACATTTTTGCCGTGAAGTATGCTTTCTATTGCCTGTGCCTGGTGCGTATAGAGCTTGTGTATACCTCTGTCCGATAATGCATATATTATTTTTTGATCTATGCCGTCCGGAAAATCCGCATATTCCGCATTTTTTGCAGGAATCTCCTTCCAATGGGACACATTTTGCATAAATTTGCGATCTTCCTTGAATTTTGTTACGATCTGATCAACATTCATGTATGCACACCTCTCATTACATCATTATATTGTATATTATAATTGATTTTTCCGATATTGTAAAGTGGAAAAACAAAAAATTTCCAAACTTACAAAATAAAATGCCAAAAGGGTCGCATTATAAATAAAAAAGACGTTATATTCGCCACCGCATTCAAAATTTATAGAACGGCGGAATAAAAACGTCTCTTGCTTTTTGCCAATGAGCCATGATATCATTTTAATGCAAATTGGAATCGATCAGAGCACACCGCATAGCTTTAATACAATAAACAACAAAACGATACAGCCTATTGCAGCTGCAAAGCATTTTAATACCTTGCGCTTGAAAAACAAGACCTTCATAAAATCACCTCTCAAATAATTTTTTTGACAAAATACAGTTTTTTGCGATCTTATTATAAAATATGCACATAAACGTGTTAATATGATGTTTAGTTTTATTTTATATGCACATAATAGAAATGCTCTTAAAATTTATACCGAAAGGAATTTCATCATGAAAATAAAACATGTGCTTAAATGCAGCGGTGCATTTCTTCTGGGTGGCACACTTGTGTATGTGCATAAGGATCAAATAATGCAATGCTGTGATAAGATCAGACAATTCTCCACGGGACTTTGCTGTAAGAATAATGAAAAGCCTTTGACGATTGTCTTGCTTTGCGATACTTCAAGCAATAATTGCGAATACGTGCGACCCGAGCAGGATCAGGCAAACGGGCAGAACTGTAATTGTACTCAGCAGTGCTGCTGTAACAAGGATGAATACAGCTCCGTTTTCAATGAATTCAGTGACAAGACAAAAAGCACCATAGTGGATATAAATTGTGCTTCACCCTATCAACAAGCAAAATTCAAGGATTATACCAAGCGCTTTGAGCTTGAATACGTTCCGAGTATACTCATTGTCAACAGCAACGACGAGCTTATTGCAAGACTGACAGCTCCGTGCGATATAAATACAGTCAGAACATTTATTAAAGATAATATCGGATAAAAATATGCTTGACATTTGCCGACTGTTATGCTATAATTACATTGTAATGTAAATGCTGTGAGCAATGCAGAGTAAATGTGCGGTCTGTTACAGAGAGGGAGGTTGCTGTGAACTCCTACGGATGACATTGAATGCCGGCATTGGGAGCAACTGGATAACAGTCGGGTGGTCCCGTTAAAGACTTTTGAGTGGGTATATTTTATAC
>CAYOGO010000054.1:0-7035 GCA_964403405.1 uncultured Lachnospiraceae bacterium
TGAGCGGCAGTCCGATAATACAGGACGGCAAGATTGTCGGTGCGGTAACTCATGTTATGATAAACGACCCCTTGAGAGGATACGGAATATTCATCGATTGGATGCTTGAGGAAGCGGATGCCGCATGACGGAATAAATGTGAATCTCAGTATAATAAAGATCAGACCTCTGCTTTAATTCGGGGGTCTGATCTTCAATAAACAAGAAATTACATGTTTGTTCAATGCTTATGCCATTGTTTCAAGCATTTTTAATGTGACCTCATACTTGCATTCTGCACCGTTTATGTATGACGTGTACTCGTCAAGCATGTATTCGCCCATTCTGCGTATCTCATATCCGAGGCTGCCTGCAATGTGTGGGGTGAGCATGCAGTTTGGAAGTGTATAAAACGGATGCCCCAAAACGGGAGGCTCCGGCTCAGTAACGTCAAGCAGAGCGGTAAGATCGGGCCTTTCTTGCAATATGCGTATAAGATCGTCCTCAACGACCTGTGCGCCGCGTCCCGTGTTTATGAATACGGCATTTTTACGCATGAGACGGAACAGGTCATAGTTTATCATTCCTTGCGTTTGCACATTGTTTGCCAGATGGTTTGATACAACAAACGCACGACTGAAAACATCATCAAGACTGCATTTTTCAACTCCGAGATCCTGAGCTCTTTCATCCGAGAGGAAGGGATCAAATACGATCACATTCAATCTGTATTGCTTCAGCATCTGTATAACAAGCGTGCCGATCATTCCCGCACCTATGATTCCGACTGTCTCATCAAAATTTCCGCGGAGATCGCCTATAACGCCCTTTGCGACATTATTGCCACTTGAATGATACAAACGGTTTGTCAAAAAATATCCCTTATTTGAGAGTATTATCTGTGCAACGGTCATTTCAGCCACGGGAACGCCGTTTGCACCCCATGCCGAAAAAACCTTTACACCGCAATTCAAAAACGAACGTGCAAAGCCCTGTACCGATCCTGCAGCATAAAAAACGCATTCAAGTGACGGCAGATATGTGCGGATCTCATCCTCGGTAAATGATTGCATTCCCCAGGTAGAGAATATCACCTGAGTGTCAGAAAATTTGTCAGGGGAGGCGATTATGTCCTCCTTTGTGTATATTTCATAGTCGAGGTCTGAAATTAAATTCAGCTTTGCCAATGTGTTTTCATCATAAACACCCTTGCAGGTGCCCTTTTGTTGACATAAAAAAATTGCTTTCATACATTTCCTCCTGTAATTGTTCTTAAAGCGTTTGCTTCGTTCAAAAGCGATGTTATTTTGTCATCGGGCATAAATTCTAGTAATAATGTACGCGGAACGGAAAATCTGCTGAGATATTCCTTCCATTCATCTATGCCGTCGTTCAATGAAAACCTTTGATGCATTCCCCATTGAAAAACATGTATGTTCCTTGTGTATGGTGCTATTGCCTCGGCGTAGCGGAGGTTTTCATCATGCGTTTGCCACTGAAATGGCTGCCAATACATCCTAAAGCTTTGTGAATCCACTGCTTGCATCAATTCAAGGGCGTCATTCAGTTTCTCTGTGTAAGAGCCGACATGGCATTCCATACAGAGGGTTACCTTGTTGCGCTCGGCAATCTCAGCTGCATGCCTGCACAGGTCGAAGAATATCTGCCTTTCATGTTCTGAATATTCACTGCCGCATTTTGAACCGCACCATAGGCGTAATGTATCCGTATGCAATATTTTTGCCGCTCTGATGTAGCCCTCCAATTCGGACATTGGCGTGCCACCTATACAAAAATATGTGCCGTAGGATGAACAAAAAATTCCGTATTCATCCTGCATTTTGGCAATTTCAATCAAGCGGTCGATGCTGTTGCAGGGAGCATGTACATCACTGCCCCACTCAATGCAGGAGAGTCCTGCTTTTTTTGTTGCATCCAATATTTCAGCAGGCGTATGCTGTCTGAATGAAACAGATACCAAGCCTGATGTATAGTTACCTTCTTTCATTGTCTGCCTCCTGTTTCTTTTGTGATAACAGATTTTCAAACCAGAGCTCGGGATCGGGCATGGGTGAAACATCTTCAATATAGGATACCGTATTTTTTGTTATCGTGCGTGTTGATACGGGAGTCTCATTACTCATATTCGGTAAATGATCGACGAGTGCCGATCCGTGGGAACCGATTTTTTCTGCAGAACACAGCATTGCGGACAGCACGGCACGTCGTGTAAGCACCTCATCGTACAGACGGAATAATTCTGCTGTCTGTGCGGCGTTATCTATCGTTACTGCTTCAAAAAAAACATTGCAAAGCATGTCGGTTCTGTCAAACAGTGTCTTCATGGCAGATGTATCCCTTTCAAAATCCGCAACACGGCTCATTTGTGACCGCAATTCATCCTTTATCTGTTCTGTATTGGATACACCGTACCTGATAATGGGCATATCGTAGTGCGGCATGACGCGTACAGCATGCTTTTTTGAAGCGATGTGCTCAGCCGCTCTCAAGCTTCCGACCTGAGTTGAGTTTAATGCACTTCCGCCTGGACGGTACACCCCAAATGTTCCTGCTGCCTCACCTGCAACGTACAGCCCCTCTACATCACTTTGCCAATTTTCGTCGACAGCGACGCCGCCGTTGCAATGCTGAGCACATACAGCGATCTCAAGTGCTTCATTGTAAAGATCGATACCATGATCTGAATACAGATCTATTGCACCCGAGTTCATTTTTGCAAGGCGCTGAATGGGGGTGCCGAAAAGAGCCCCGGAGCGTTTGAGATAGTTATATGCTTCATTGGGCAGGCACTCAAAGCCGTTTTCGAGACCCTTTGGGTTTTGCGTAAAGTCAATAACCACTTTGTTGCCCATTTTTATTTCCTTTGCAACGAGCATATCGACCTGTGATGAACCGTTTATCTTGCGTGTATCAAACGGCCACTGATAGCCCTTAAGGAAAATAAGACCAAGTGAGCGGCATCCCAATGCATCGAACAGAAATTCATGCTCACTTTTGTCCGGGTGTACGGAAATATATCTCGGCAACACCTGCTGGTACGTTCCCGAAAGATTCCAGCGGAATTTTGTGCTTGCGATACCGTATTGCCATTCCTCCATGTTTGAAAGTGAGGCACCTGCATCT
Source organism: uncultured Lachnospiraceae bacterium (assembly GCA_964403405.1). Classification (GTDB taxonomy): domain Bacteria; phylum Bacillota; class Clostridia; order HGM11327; family HGM11327; genus SIG351. The sequence continues at coordinate 3,124 of CAYOGO010000054.1, forward strand.
ATTGCGAGGCCCGTTGCACCATGCTGGCTTTGCGGGTAGACCGTGTTTTTATATATGCAGGCAGGTCCGCCCGTACAGAGTACCACATTGTTGCATGCGATAACGCTGCATTCACCCGTTTCCGTGGAAACGCAGGCGACACCTGTGACCGCATTATTTTCCGTAAGTATCTTTATTACGAGCTGTGAATCTATTATCGGTATCCCCTTGCTTTCAACGGAACGCTCCAATGCTTCGGTCATGTATTTTGATGTGAGGGGACCACATGATGTTGCACGTGAGCGTGGGTCATGGTCCGTTTTATATCCGACATACTCTCCGAATTTATTGCACGGAAATGGAACACCCAATTCAACAAGATGCATAAAGCATCGCACGGAGTATGCAGCCTCGGCAAGTGCGTGTTCGCCCATAACTCCGCCGCCTAAGTACAATGTGTTCGCCATTTCACGAACGCTGTCATTATCGTATCCGCTGAGTGACAGCTTATAGTAGGTCTGCTTATCACTGCCCGTGTTTCGTGATGTCCCCATGTTGCGCCCCTCGGTTATGATCGTAATATCCTTTATCCCGAGGTCGTATAATCGGTCTGCGGCGTTGAAGCCTGCACAGCCCGTTCCTATTACGATGGTATGATAGCTTTTCTTCATAATTTTCTTATGCTGAGTCCGCCGTCTACAATGAACGATTGTCCCGTTGCGTAACCGAATGTACCGTCACACAGGGCAACGACTGCCTTTGCAATGTCATCGGGAGTTCCCCAACGATTGAGAGGAACCAGACCGTCCTGAATAAGCTTGTCGTACTTTTCCTTTACGGTCCTTGTCATACCCGTGTCGATTATACCGGGACAGATCTCGTTGACTGTGATGTTGTCATTTGCAAGTCTGTCGGCAAAAAGCTTTGTTATCATGGATACCCCTGCTTTTGAGATACAGTACTCACCACGATTTACGGAGCTTGTGTATGCGGAGCAGGATGAAATATTGACTATCGCACCGCCATTACCTTGGAACACCATCTGACGTGCTACCGCCTGAGTGAGAAACAGAGTACCCTTTGTATTTATGCTCATGACGTGATCATAGCTTTCCTCCGTCATTTCCAGCAGATCACGGCGCTCACGAGGAGCAATGCCCGCAACATTTACGAGAACGGATATTTCTCCCCTGCAAACAGCGGCATTAAGTAATTTTGCCCTGTCCGCGGTCAACGAAACATCGCCCTGAACATATGTTATATCAAGTCCGTCAAAATCGCTTATGTCGGGATCATTGCTTCGTCCCATACCGATCACGCTGTACCCTCTTTGAGCAAGCATTATTGCACTTGCCTTGCCTATTCCGCCGGCGATACCTGTTACTATTGCAACACTCATTTTTTCATCTCCCTGTAAAGCTCTCTGTAATACGGATGAAACACGGCACATCCGGAAGACCTTTTATTTCTCATCAATTCCGTGCATTTTGAGCATGTAAGACAGCATTTTTTGTAATCGAAGCTGCCGTTCATGTAGTCTCTGTAAAATATGGGGTACGCAAGCCACATTCTGCCGTAGCCCACAAGATCGCATATACCGTCGTTCAGTAATTGCTCCGATCTCTCCATAAGGTCCTGACGATAATAGGAAAGCCCCGAGCCGACGACCGTAAGAAAAGGAAATTTTTCCTTGATATGCTTTTCTATCGTTACAAACCTCAAAAGTCCTGCTTCTGCCGCTTCCGGTGCAATATATCCGCCCTTGCGATACGGTCTATTGACATGGGGATTGTAGTATGGATTGCCGACCGTCACATTCAGCATTTGCACTCCGCATGCCGTAAGGCTTGAAATAAGCTTGTCCGGCTCCTCAAAATCGAGATCATTGTCCTCTGTGGTACCGAATCCGTACGGCTTTGGCACCATATCCGAAACACTGAGCCTTGTTGTGAGCAATTTATCGGCAGGAATGACAGCTTTTACTGCCGAAATACAGTCAAGATACAATTTTGATCTGTTTTCAAAGCATCCGCCGTAGCGTCCCTGTCTTGAAAATGCGGATAAGAGCTCCTGAAAAAGGTATCCGTGACAGGATTTTACATCAACACCGTCAAAGCCTGCTTCAATGGCGAGCTTGGCAGATGCGGCGTACAGAGCAGGGAGAGTATCTAGGTATTCATCCGTAACTATGCTTTCGTCCGTAACGGGACGCTTTTCCTCGTAAATGGGGTTGTGGTAGGCTATCATAGGTACTATGCTTTGCCTGCCCGAGTGCGTAAGCTGAAGTATAAAAACAGGGGAGATGCCGCATTCCTCGTATGCCGTCCTACGCATTTCCGCCAATAAAGACTTATACTCAGGCAGATTGGCTTCGGTCAACACCATTTGGTGAGTGTTTGTTCTTCCCTCCGGGCAAACGGAGGTTGCTTCAAACCAAATAATTCCCGCACCGCTCCTTGCAGCCGTCAAGTATTTTTCACGTGTTAATTTGCCGGGGCTCCCGTCCTCATTGCAGTCACATCCCTCCATAGGCTGTAAAACCACACGGTTACATACTGTTTTTTTTCCTATCTGAATGGATCCTTCAATCATAACTGATATACCTTTCGCATTTATACAAAATCATTCTGCATACATTATATCATTTAAGAAAAAAATGTGTATTATCATTTTTGCAGAATATATTGCTTTTCTTGCAAAAATATGGTAAAATAATCACAAAAGAGGTGGAAAAATGACATTCGGAAGCGGCAAAAGCAGATTTGAAATTGAATATATTGAGAGTGACATTGCGCAGTCCGTACTGTGGGAAAACCACTGTCATGCACAGTTTGAAATGATAGCAGTGCTTAAGGGTGATGTAAATGTAATTATAGAGGGCAGAAGCTGCCGTCTTAAAGAAAAGAATTATATAATAATACCGCCGCTTTGCTATCATTCAGTCAATTCTAATGGAAACGGTGCATATCACAGGGTGACGGTACTATTTGATATAGAGGCTGTTCCAGATGTGTTGCAGTCCGCATTTACAAAAAAAGGATCCAACGTGGATATATCATTCTCTCATTTGGTTGAAAGGCTGAGAGATATTTGCAAAAATGGCGATACCGTCTTTTATGCACCGCTCGTAAAGAGCATAATGACGGAGCTGTTTTATGATACTGTTCTGAGAGCGGAAAGCAACAGCTGTGATCAAGGCAAAAATGATTTTCTGCAGGAGGCGGTCTCTTACATAGACGGGCATTTACACGAAAAAATATTGCTTGATGAGCTTGCACGTCTCACATCACGCTCAAAATCATCATTTTGCCATTTGTTTGAGGAAAAAATGAATATCTCACCAAAACAGTACATACTGCAAAAAAAGATGGCTTTTGCAAGCAAGCTGATAGGGGAGGGTGTACCGCCGACATTTGCCGCAATGCAGGCGGGATATGACAATTACAGTGACTTTTACAGGATTTACGTAAAGCATTTTGGGGCAAGTCCGACAAAGTGTTCTTAAAAAGGGCCCGCAAGCTTTAATTTTGCGGACCTTTGTATTATACAATAGTATTTTTGCGTATTATTTCGTTGCGGAGCCTGCTTACAATGCTTATGAGCTCTGCTTGCTTTTCTTCCATATCTGCAACCATTTTGAATTGTGTTCTGCAACGATCGAGGTTATGATCGCCCCTGTGTATCTTAAAATACACATCTCCGGCAATATGATCGGCAAGAAAGCGCATTCCGCATTCCAATGTCATCATTTTTCCTGCGTAGGGTAGCATATCAAGCTCTTCATCGGTCAAAAGGTCACCGCATTCCTCAAGGAAACCTCTCGTGAAAGCTTCAAAAAGCACAAGATCGCAATACACCTTGGAGAGATCCTTTTCATCCTCATCTGAGGGATTACTGCCGAACCTTATTGCATCTCCGAAATCGTACAGGGAC
>CAYOGO010000055.1:0-7020 GCA_964403405.1 uncultured Lachnospiraceae bacterium
GTTGTATCTTCTTCTTTAGAGTCCTTGTTATCCTTGCTCTTTTCCTTTACTTCGGGCTTTTCGGATCTGTCCTTGTCATTATTCTGCGGTGTTTTTTCAAGCAGAACAAAGAAATCCTGTCCCGGCTGGCATATCATGGTATTGGGCACGATGGTATAGCCGAGCTTCGCATACATATTAAGCTTTCTTTCAAGCTCAGTTGCATTGAAGCCAAGCTTTTTGTCGTAAACCTGTGTGATTATCTTATATTTTGCTGTTTCTGCAACTGTTTGCGGTGTATCAGCCGTCGATGACGGTGTATACATCTTTTCATTATCAACCGGATCCTGCTGAGCCTCAACTGGCATTTCCGGCAATTCATCCACATATCCTATCGATGACATATCGGATTCTGCATTGATCGCAACATCATTGGGACTTGCATACTCGCTGTTATACTTCAATACAGGGACAGTATCCTGCAGGTTCTCTGTTGAAGTATCCACTGTTTGATTGAACATAACATTTTTTCTTTTTTGAGCCATCATAACCTCTGCATTGAGAGTGTTATTCTCTGCATTTTTCTGAACAACATAACGCAGAGTAACTCCGCACTGAGGACATACGGATGTACCCTGAGCAACTTTTGTGCCACATTGTGGACAGAAATATACCATAGTATTTTCCTCCTGTTATTTTCTTGTGAGAGTACCGTACCATTCGGTCTCTATCATATAATCAAGGTACCATTCAGCAAGCACCTTTGCTTTTTCTTTATTCTGAGAATAGCTCGTCACCACGAGAACCTTATCCGTATTATCGTAAAAATACGGAAAAAACTTCAAATGACTCAGCGGTATGCCGTAAACATGAGTTTCGGGCTCTCCATTCCTATTTTCCAATGTCATTGTAACTGTCTTTAAGCTTATTGGATCAACATCGTCAAGATATTTTGCAAAATCATTCTCCAACGGCTCAAATATACCGTTCTGCGCCAGATCCGCAAACTCATTGTACGGTATAAGCATGACGTCACCATACTTTGTTGATACCGCCGTTAAAAACTTTTCTTTATATGTATTTGACATCGTCCCGTTTGTATTGTACGGAAGATTTTCGCATGAGATCACCTTCATTTCGGGAAAGATCTCTGTTATCTCATTCTTCATGTCCTGACAGAATGCTGTAAAATAATCTATACTTATCGCATCACCGCATATATAAGAGTACAGCTTATTCTCCGGCGGTGCCTGCTCATTTGCCGCCGTTATCGACATGCCGAAAAACGTTCCGCTCAGCACCATCGCAACAACATACACCCAGATATAATATTTGAAGTGATTTGCCAACGACTTTTTTGTTAATTTTATTTTTAATTTCATTTTATCGATTCAAACCCAATCTTTCTATTTCGTACACAGACTCAAGGTTCTTATAACGCTTTTCGATATAATCATCAATATCGCCGTCATAGTCTCCCTTTTCAAAATCAGCCTGCCATTCTTCCTCAAGCATTGACATTGCCATCGACTTCATGGATTCCCGTGAAAGATACCTCACATAATCATTTACCGTTATGCCCATTCCCTCGGACACAAGCTCAGCCTGTGTAATAAAATCCTGTGCCTTTATTGCAATGCTTGACATTTCATCCATTTTATCGATCAATTCAAGGTAATAGTAATACATGGAATTTATTTTTGTATACGCTATGTCGTAATCCATTTCAAGCCCTGCATCCATTGCAGCAATATAGCCAATTTCCGTTCTTATAAGATTATCCACGATCTCCTCATCCGTGAGAACATGCGGCTTAAGCTCTGCAAGCTCTTCTTTTGTAAGGGTGTCATTATTTTTTACATAATCGTCATATTCCTTCATGAAGGTATTGAACAAATAATCCTGTGCAGTCCTGAGCTTGTAAAACTCAAGTTTTTTAATCTCATTGCCGCCGACTCTGAGTATCACCTTATCACAGTCATCATATTTGGTTTCTATCTCTGACAATGTCTTGCCGTAACCGAGCCAATCAACTGCACCGTTATTTCTGCCGATGCTGTTACTTATCACGCCGTATCCGACAAACAACAATATTGCCGCAACAACGGCTATCATGCCTGTTTTTACATATTTATTTATTCCTATCGATTTTGATGCCGCAAATTCACGTCTTACCGCTTCTGTTTCAAAGCTGACCTTATTTTTACTCAAAAATTAATCCCCCGATCATAGCTTTATAAAGCCACCTATATACTTCAACAGAATATTATTGTTGTAAAATGCAGACGCAATGGGTGTCTGCGTTACGTCGCCCAGATAGTCCGTTACTATTGACTCCGGAATTACCAGTAACAATACCGGCAATACCATAAAGAATATATACACAATAAATACGCCTCTTACAACGCCGAAAGCACCACCAAGCATGCCGTCAACGTATTTAAGTGCAGGCAGTTTAAACATTGCCTCAATGCAAGCCTTTGCAATCGATCCCAAAATGAGCAGACCGACTACAAGCACAACAAAGCTGAATATGTTGAGGATAGCCGCACCGACCGTATAATCAAAATAGTCTCCCAAGCTTTCAACTGCGGGAAAAACCTCATTTTGAATATTAAGTAGTATGTGCTCCTTAAAAAATGATGGTAGCTTTACTGCCTCCACCGCCGTGGTTATCTCATCCCACGAAAGCAGATGTATACTCATTTTGCGAAGCGTAAGATCCTCTATCGTCTCGTTGACCTGAACATAACGTATTATCTGTTCCATAAAATCTGTTCGTTTCTGTAAAAACAATGCCAGATCATCGGTAAACATCAATGCACCGCCCCACGCAATAACCGTTACCAAAATACTGCCTGCAGATGAAATAAAGCCCTTGTATATACCGAATATAACGCTTGCGGCAATTATCAACAGAACGATATAATCGTAATATGTCATAATTTCAAATCTCCTTTATTTGTTTGTTTTCATAAACACTATTCTGTCCGATTTTTTTACTGCTATCACATTGCCCATGATATATATGCCCTGCATTTCGGCATCCGAAAAAAGCACGGTATCATTAAGCAACGCCGAGCCGAATGTATACTGCTTTACATATTTATCCGTCACGTATACTATTTTGTCGGAATACTTGCTTATGTCCTCATATCCAAGCATTTTTTCATACGATACGGAAGACGCACTTGCAATATACACATTTGAAACACCGTTAAAATACGCATTTTCCATTATATAAGCTATCTTATCCCTGTACACGAGCTTTTTGACCTTATCCATGTCAAAAACGTACTGTGTATTACGTATCTGTGTTTCAGTATTTATAAATAACATGGATGTATCCGTATAAAAAACAAACATGTCATTTACGTAATCAAAATCCCTGTATACGGTATTGTCAATTTCTATGAATGAATTGGGCAATACCACACCGTTTATGCAGGTTATGATATTTATTTTCACATATTCTCCCATAAGCACATAGGAAATAAAGTATTCCTTATTTTTAACGGGATCTATGCAATAATCAACAAAGTCAAAGTCGTACCTTTCCTTCAGGTTGACAACGCCTTCATTGGAAGAATAGCGATACAATACGATTTTTCCGTTATTGTCGATGACCTTAACACAAATATAATCTCCAAAGTTATGTGCGGAAATAAACCTGCCTTCGACCTCAAAGGACATCGAAAATTTCTCATCCACACAGTATGCACTCAGCGCAGTGTCATTTGCAAGTATGATGCAGTCACCGTTTGCATATACGATATCCCTGTCCGTTGCCTTTTCTGAATAAAGCTCCGATACTTTGCCGTCATCATTGACGGTGTAAACGCCTATGCCCAGCATATTTTTTTCTGCAAAAGCATTGTCTGTAAAATACAGCTCTGAGCCCTTTGTTTCAAACTCAGCGTAGGCTCTGTAATCCATCAGGTTATCATTGAAATATCGCCAACACAAAAATCCGCCGGCTAAAAACAACACTATACAAAGCAAGGTAATAACTATCTTTTTCATTAAACCGACTCCTCCCGATAATATTCTGTATCAGCGTTTTGTATATTTGATCTTTTTTTCCTTTTTTCTTCCGTTACTGCCGTTATTTGCAAGCATTCCGAATACACAGAACAGCGCTACGACAATAATTACTATGCCTACCGTCATCACCGCCGGCTGACTAAGCTGCTTGAACCAATCCTTTGCAGTAAGATCTCCGGATTGCGGCGGAATTACATTGCTGCCGTTATCTCCCTCGTATTCCTTACCGATCAATGCTTTGTTATGCTGAATTTCCTTATTTACCCATGACATAAAAACAAATGACTTTGATTCCGTCAGTGTTTTTGTGCCCTCCTCCAATATCTCGTTGAGCATTTCCCTGCTCACACCAAGATCCTTTGCATTGTCGTAATATGTGTACAGCATACGCTTTTTAATGTATTCCGATATATCATATTCGCCGTTCGAGGAAAAGCATACATCCTTTGTAAACAGTTCATTCAAGAGCTTGGTTACCTCATCTATATTGCCAAGTTTTTCATGGCAGACCATTTTCATAAAGCGATAATTTACATTAGAGCTCAACGATTTCTCTGAATCAATAAGCTGTATTGCCTCATTGTAACAACGTGTTCTGAAAAGCTCGCTTACCTGTTTTTGAATATCATCCGATGCTGTGTTTGTAAAATATTTTGCAATTACGGAAATGTCGCTGTTATAGTAAAATGACAGATTGCTTTTGCCGTCAAACTTTACTATATCCCATATCAATGCACCCGTATCCTCTATCACTGTCGGCTCTATGGACGGTGTTCTGTCATATGTATACACATTCAGCATAGTGCTGTCAAGCACCGCCTTTACAGAAGTCTTGCCGTCACCCCAGAACCTGAGTGCTTTAAGCGGAATATCTGCATATTCCATGTTCTTTTTATCAGCCCTCGTATTTACAGTAAATGTTGACCTGAAAAATGCTATCTCACCCGCCTCAAGCGTTACGGGCCATACATACATTGTGCTGTAATACGGATCTGACGATGAATGCTCCTCATTATTCTTCATATCAGTAAGAGTTGTCTTTACGGACGAGCCCTTGCTGCTGACCGCAAAGTTTGATATTTTTGTGAGCGCACCGTAAAAATATTGAGGCACACCTATATTGAGCGTCTTTTGCTCATCCAATGCATTTTTTATCGAAAATTCCATTGTTACCGCATAATATCCGCTTTCCGTCGGTCGCATCTCAATGTAAAAATTGTTCATTGATACGTCCTTTTCGTAGCAGATCATCGTTCCCGTTTCCGTTTCAACGGGTGCAACACATGCCTTCGCCTCAGATACACCAAGCAAAGCAAAAAAACAGGCGGCAAATAAAACCGTGATACATATTCTTTTCATTTTATTACTCTTTTCCCGTCGATCACTTTATCACAAAGGGCTCATCAAAAAGAGTTACTTTGTAGGTACCGTCATCAATAAGCTCTGCCAGATACTTTCCGAGCTCCATGGACGACATTTCGCTTTTATTATTCAATTTGCACATCTCATTCATCGCTTTTTCGTACTTCAATGAATTTGTAAGCAATTCAACAATGTTCTCATCCTTCCAATACTCCTCAAATGTGCATCCGTATCCCTCAATATATTCCAAATAAGCCTTTCCTGCTTTTTCTTCATCGGAGATTGCCTGCAGAACGCTCTTTCGCTCCTTTTCGATGAATGAATCAATGTCCTCCTGAGTTAATGTAAGGCTCAATCTGTCAAACTCATGTATTACCATATACTGCAACACAAGCTGCTGACCGACTACCGCTTTTTGCTGCGATTCACTCAATTTATAGTAATAGGACTCCTCATAAAACATCTGAGACCTCAATATTTCAAGGTCACGCTCATAAAAATTGACGTCATTTATGGTTGCGATCACCTTGCCCTGCTCCATTTCAACGGCATCACGCAATTTTTGACCATGCTCGGCGTTATTTACCCTTGAACCTCCTCCGAGCACTGTTAATGTGATCATAAAAGCCACGACAAACAGTATCACTGCCAATATGGGGGACCCATTCTGACCTATTTTAAGCTTTGATTTTATATCAGAAAAATTTATTTTCATTTTAAGCCTCTTTTGTTTTTGTTAACAGCATACACTAATGCCAATATACACATTATATTATACATTTTTTTATTGTATTTGTCAAATAGTTTTATTCCCTTTTGCTGTAAAAATATACAATATTTTTGTTAAAATAAAATGAACACCAACGCTTTATGCGACATTGCTCTTTTTTCTGAAAAAAATTAAAAAATCGTAAAAAAGGGCTTGATTTTTTTGTACTTTTGTTGTATAATATTACAGTAATCACGAATCGCGCCGATGTGTTGGAATGGCAGACAATGTAGACTCAAAATCTATTGTTCGCAAGGACGTGTGGGTTCGAGTCCCACCATCGGCACCAAAAAAGCACTTGCATTGCAAGTGCTTTTTCTCTACGATGTTTGTCCTTACGGGCAAGCATCATATCACCGAATGTTCAAGCTGCATTCTGTCCTGCAGAACCCCTGCCCTGTGAAAAAAATTGCATCGATAAGCACCCAAAAAGTGCATATAAACGGCAATTCCACCCATATTCCACTTATGGGGGGGTGGAATTTTGCACGTAAAAATGCTATAATTATCACAATGAATAAAAGGAGGTATCCAAAATGGATCAAATTGCAACAGGAAGATTTATTGCCGCAAAGCACAAGGAACAAAATTTAACTCAAGAGCAGCTTGCAGAACGCTTGGGGGTCTCAAACAAGACTGTTTCAAAATGGGAAACAGCAAAATGTATGCCTGATCATGCAATAGTGAAAAAGCTGTGTGAGGAATTGAATATAACGATCTCCGAATTAATGGAAGGCAAAGGAAATGATGAAAAAAGTGCTCGTGCATTTGATGATGATCAGATACTCGATCTGTTCAGACGTACACAAGAGCTTGAAAAACAAAAAAACTCAGACAAGGGTAACTCAATAAGGGATTTATAATCC
>CAYOGO010000056.1:0-7009 GCA_964403405.1 uncultured Lachnospiraceae bacterium
CTATAAGAAAAAGGCTTGCGGATGTGATGAGGATCGATATTGATCGCATTTCCGTTAAAGCAAGAACAAATGAAAGGCTTGATTCAGTCGGAGAAGGAAGGGGAATTTCCGCACAGGCTGTTTGTCTGCTTGAAAAAAACTGAAAAAATATTTTTTTTATTGCTTTAACTGCTTGAATTATAAATAAAGTTATAGTATAATAAGGCAGGTTACATTATATGTGCCCCAATTTTTAACGTTGAATTCATTGAACGAAAGGATACGACCATGGAAAGAGAAATCAAAATTTATGTGTCGCCGAATGGGTCGGACACAAATGACGGTTCTGTAAATGCTGCGTTCAAAACTTTTTCAAGAGCAGTAGATGAAGTAAGATGTATAATAAAGAGCGGAGCATGCTCACCCGTGACGGTGTATTTTTTTGCCGGAACATATACGGTGGAGCATGAGCTCACGAGTGAAGATTGCAACAATGCCGGTCATCCGGTTAAGTACTGTGCATACGGTGACGGCGAGGTAGTATTCACAAGCGGAAAAACAATAAGCAAGACAAGCTTTCACGCTGTAAGTGAGGACAAAAAGCAGATACTTTCAGGTCAGGCAAGGGATAATGTATATGCTTGCGATCTGAAAAAATGCGGAATTGTAGCAAACGGTGATATGTTTGCCGCAAAAACGGATCCGAGTGATGTATATGATTGTGAGCTGCTGTGCAGGGACAAGAGGTTTACATTAACAAGGTACCCGAGAAATGAATTTTTGAAGATCGAAAAGCTGTGCGGCGGTGACGATGAAGAACTGCAAATGCACAAGAAAACAGATCCGAAGAGTGAGATAATCATTCTCAGTGATGAGCTGAACAGCAAAATAAAGGGATGGAGCTCGTACAAGGAAGCCTTTTTGCAGGGATATTTTAGATTTGACTGGTGTGACAGTACGGTACGCATAGGCAGTATCGATACCGAAGCAAATAGGATGTTCGCCCGCGGAGAGACCAGTGGATACGGCATATTTGAGGGCGGCTCGTATGTATTCCGTAATATATTTGATGAACTGAACACACCGGGTGAGTATTATCTTGACAAAGACGAGCTTATGCTCTATGTTTATCCGTTCGGCGATATTGATGACATGGGATTTTCGATATCCAAGAATTGTGTGATAAAGGCGAAGGACGTTTCAAATATTATATTTGAAGACATAAGCTTCAAATGCATATGCGGCAACGCAATAGATATAAGCGGAAATGACTGTACCATAAAAAATTGCACATTTATGGGCATAGGTAAGTGGGCAATAACAATAACGGGTGAAAGAAATACGATTTACGGCTGCGATATATCCCATACGGGCAAGGGTGCTATTTTATTAAGCGGCGGAGACAGAGCAACATTGACACCATCAGGTAACATTGTTGAGAATAATTACGTGCACGATTGGGCTGAGGACAAATGGACGTATTGCGGCGGCGTTGCTGTTTCAGGCTGCGGCAATGTCATCAGACACAATGAATTTACAAGATCACCTCATTATGCGATATTTTACAGCGGTAACGACAATATAATAGAATACAATTATATTCATGAGGTCGTGCAGCAGTCCCATGATGCAGGTGCAATTTACGGCGGCAGAGATTGGTCCGCATACGGTAATGTAATAAGATATAATCTGCTTGAAAATATAGGTAATGAAAATTATTTCCCTGTGGGCATATATTGGGACGACTGTCAGTCCGGTCAGACGGCATTTGGCAATATCATAAGGAATGCAACGGGAAAATCGTTCCTGATAGGCGGTGGCAGAGACAATGTTGTAGAGAATAATCTCATGCTTGAAAGCGAATTCCCGATGCTTTTTGATGCAAGAGGCATAGAGGGTGCTGTGGCAAACGGCTGGTACGGCGGAACGAGAAAGAATGAAGTTAACTGGCGCACAATGTGGAGCTTCCCCATTACGAGTGAGATATGGGCAAAGAGGTTCCCGACGCTTGCAACGGTAAATGATAATTTTGATGATCCGGACGATCCACAATTTGCACCCAATCCGACACGTGCGCTGGTAAGAAATAATGTTTGCGTATGCAGTAACGATTACGGCTTTCATGTTGACAAATGTGTGAGAAAACTCGGAACGGTTACAAATAATCTGATTTATAAGGATATTAATGACTGCATAGTGGAAAACAGCCGCTATGAGCTTAAGCCTGAGGTAAAAAAGCTTTTGCCTTGGTTCAGTGAGATACCTGTTGATAAGATCGGAAGATATAAATAAAATAACAACAGCCGGAGGATCAGCCGTAATAGTCATAAGGCTTTTGCGGTAGACAGGTTGTAAAATCAAAAAAGACGTGGCATGCGATGTGACCTCAAAAAGTTAGGCTTTTCGGGGGTCATATCACATGCCTGTTGCAATTTTTATCGGCTTTTTTGCTTGCGTTGACAAAAGATTTAATGTATGTTATAATAATTGCAAACAATGAACAAACTTCGTTTGATCTAATGCAATTATTGAAACATTTGAGGTAGAAATGCGGATAATGCATTTCATAATGTTATAATAATTGCAAACATATGAGGAAGAAATGCGGATAACGCAACTCATGATGGTCTAATGTACGTAAGCAAGGCGTAAACGCCTTTGCGGTGTATTTACACAGAGACATAACCGATATTGCCGAAGCAAATAATAAACGAAAAAATGCAGATAATACCGGTTGAAAGGACTTAAAATGTATTCTGAGAAAAAAATCAATCTTTCCACCGCAACCATACACGGTGATGAAATAAAATATATAAATGAAGCGTTTGAAAGGAATTGGGTGGCTCCGCTCGGATTTAATTGCGACGGCTTTGAGGCTGAAATGTGTGATTATCTGAGTGACTCGGAGAACATGCATGCACTCTCTCTTGTTTCGGGAACATCGGCAATACATCTTGCACTTAAGCTTGCGGGAATAAAGTCGGGCGATGTTGTGCTCTGCTCGGATATGACATTTGTTGCATCCGTAAATCCGATATGCTATGAGGGTGGAATTCCCGTTTTTGTAGATTCTGAAAGAGAGACATGGAACATGGATCCCGTTGCATTGGAAAGGGCGTTCAATAAGTATCCGAATGCAAAGGCGGTGGTTCTTGTGGATCTTTACGGAACGCCTGCAAAAATGAACGAGATACTTGAAGTGTGCAAAAAGCATGATGCTGTTCTCATAGAGGACTCAGCTGAAGCGCTCTCTGCAACGTATGACGGCAGAAAATGCGGAACGTTTGGTAAATATGGTATTTTAAGCTTTAACGGAAACAAGATCATAACGACCTCGGGCGGCGGTATGCTGGTCACGACGGATAAAGCTGCACGTGACAGGGCTTTTTTCCTTGCCACTCAGGCAAGGTTGCCGACCCCATGGTATCAGCACGAGGAGATAGGCTACAATTACAGAATGTCAAATATTGTTGCGGGAATAGGCAGAGGACAGCTGAAGCATGTTGACGAGCACAGACTGCTCAAAACAAAGCTTTACAATAAATATGCGGAGGGCTTAAGGGGGCTTCCTTTGTCATTGAATCCGCATGAGAACCGTGCAGTGCCAAATTATTGGTTGACATGCATTCTGCTTGATAAGGATTGCCGTGTCAGCCCCATGGATATATTGAACGCACTCAAGGCTGCAAATATTGAATCTCGTCCTATATGGAAGCCGATGCATATGCAGCCTCTGTATGAAAATAATGATTTTTTCACGGCAGGTGATGAAGCTGTAGATGAGGATATATTTTCTAGAGGCTTGTGCTTACCCTCTGATATAAAAATGACGGAGGAAGAACAAGAGCTTGTAATCGATGTTATACGCTCGTGCTTTTGAAATATATGTACAAAAAGATGTTTAAGCGAGCACTTGATATTGCTGTATCGCTCTTAATGCTAGTGATATTGTCCCCGTTGATGTTGCTTTTGACAGTTATAGGTGCTGTTTTGTTTGGCGGTAAGCCGTTTTTTACACAGCTGCGCCCCGGAAAAGGTGAAAGAATATTCAAAATGGTAAAATTTAGGACAATGACGGAAAAAAAAGACCAATACGGTAAGCTGTTGCCAGACGATCAAAGGATCACAGGGTACGGCAAGTTTTTGAGGAGTACAAGCCTTGATGAGCTTCCGGAACTGTTCAATATACTTAAGGGCGATATGTCCCTTGTCGGACCAAGACCATTGCTTGTGAGAGATATGGTGTTTATGACCGATGACGAAAGACGCCGCCATACCGTAAGGCAGGGTCTTACAGGTCTTGCACAGGTCAACGGAAGAAACAATATCACGTGGAAGCAAAAGCTTGAGTATGATCTGCAGTATATAGATGTGGGAATTTCATTTTTGGGCGACGTGAAGATAATTCTGCAAACGGTCGGTAAGGTGCTCAAACGCAGTGATACTGTGCGTGAAGGCACGGCATCCGATATGGATTACGGGGATTGGCTCTTGCTTGAGGGCAGAATAGATCAAGAAGTGTATGATCGCAAGCAAAAAGAGGTAAAGGAACTGTTGAGGGTCAATAAATGAAAATAGACGGATGGACGTATTATAACCATGCAGCCGTACCCACAACTGCTCCGAACGAAGAAACCAATATGGCTCCGATAAATGACGGCAGTATATGGAATATCAGCGGAGGCACTCCGCTGTTGGCACGGTGGACGACCGATTTTGATTGCGGATACGAAACAAATTGGTGGTACGTGATCAAGGATGCACCGTTTGATGTGGAGCGGCTTGATTCAAAGGTGAGAAAGCACATACGGCAAAGCTTGAAAAAGGTCTATGTTAAGCAGATTCGGATGGCTGAATATGCGGATGAATTATGCGTGGTCCACAATAATGCTTGCAGAGGATATTCTGATTTTACGGGTACTCTGTCAAAAGCATCTGAATTTGCGGAGCAAGATGCTTACCTTGAATGCTGGGCTGCTTTTTCAACGGAAACTGATGTATTGGTCGGCTTTTTGACCTGTGAGCTCCGAAATGGATATGTTGAGACGGTTGCTGCAAAATATGACCCTCAATATCTTAATCTGCGAGCAAGTGATGCAATACATTATACGATCTTGGAGCATTACCTGAATCAAGAGGGATATGCATATGTTTGCTCAGGATGCAGAACGATCAATCATGCTACCAATGCCCAGGAATACAAAATAACGACCTTTGGGTTCCGAAAGGCGTATTGCATTTTGCATGTAGCGTATAGACCCAAAGTGAAATGGATAGTTCAGTTATTATATCCTGTTCGTAGGGTGCTTTCAAAATTGGATGGTATCGGATTCATACATCAGGTTAATTCAATTTTGTTGATGGATGAAATGGTGAGGAAAGAGAATGGATGAAATGGTTTCGATCATAATGCCCTCGTACAATACGGGACGGTTTATAAGCGAAGCAATAAGATCTGTTTTGGCACAATCTTACACAAATTGGGAGCTTGTCATTGTCGATGACTGCTCAAGTGACGATACGGATGATGTGGTGGCACCCTTTTTGACGGATGGCAGAATACATTATATCAAAAATGAGCGTAATATTGGTGCGGCACTTTCAAGAAACCGTGCATTGAGGGAAACTCATGGAAAATGGATAGCTTTTCTTGACAGCGATGACACTTGGGAACCCGAAAAGCTCAAAAAACAGATCGATTTCATGAAAAGCAATAATTTCTGCTTTTCATATACAGGCTATATTGAAATAGATGAAGAATCACACCCAAATGGCAAGTATGTAACGGGTCCTAGGATAATAACAAAACGCAAAATGCTTGAATATTGCTGGCCAGGATGCTTGACGGTCATGTATGACAGCGAAACAGTCGGACTGATTCAAATTGAGGATATTAAAAAGAATAATGATTACGCCATGTGGCTGCAGGTATGTAAAAAAGCAAATTGCTATTTGCTTGATGAAAGGCTTGCAATGTACAGAAGAAGAAGCGGCTCCATCAGCAATCACGGCTATATAAGTCTGATCAAATGGCATTATAAGCTGTTCAGAGAAGTTGAGCATGAGGGTCCGTTTACCTCATTTGCGTTGACTGTGGGAAATTTATTTTTTGGCGTAATAAAAAAAGTGAAATATGTAAGAAGGTACTGATATGAGATTACAGGTACTTGTGGCGGCGATGCATCAGAAGGATCATTCACTGTTAGACAAAATGAATATAAAAACGGATGCAATAGTTGCAAATCAGTGCGATACTGACAGTGTTGAACGGCTTGAGCATAACGGTAATTCGGTGGTATATCTGAATTTTGCGGAGAGAGGCGTAGGTCTGAACAGAAATAACGCACTTATGCGAGCGGATGGGGATTTACTTGTTTTTGCGGACGATGATGAGATATTTGCGGATGATTACGAAAGCATTATAAAGCAGGCGTACAATGAACTCCCGGATGCCGATGCGATAGTATTCAATATTATCACATTGGGAAGGGATGTAGGCAGACGTGATATAACAAAAATATCCAAGCTGAATTTTTTTAATGCACTGAATTACGGCACTGCAAGGCTTACCGTAAAAAACAGCAGCATAAAACGCTGTAATATAAACTTTAGCCGTAGATTCGGCGGCGGAACGGAGTATTCCTCCGGTGAAGATACATTATTTATGTGTGACATGCTGAAGAATAAGCTGAATGTGTACGCATATCCTGCACTGATTGCAAGCGTGGATCAAGCTGATTCCACATGGTTTGGCGGTTACGATGAGCGGTATTTTTTTGACAGGGGTGCGTTATTTGCGGCAATATCAAAAAGGTACGGGCAGGTGCTGTGTGATCTTATGCTGTTGAAAAACAAAAAACACTTTTTTGAGAATAATGCAATTTCTTGTAAGGACGCTATGCGTTTGACCAGAATGGGAAGAAAGTATTATTTTAACAACATAACGTATGCGGATTGGAAAGAGATACGGTGATCTTTTCTCAACAGGGAGTTTAACAAATGCACATTTATTATGCGGGGCAAATAATAC
>CAYOGO010000057.1:0-6943 GCA_964403405.1 uncultured Lachnospiraceae bacterium
CCTTAAGACCGAGCTGTTTAGCAGCCTTATTTACTGCTTCAATGAAGTTGAGGTCATAGGTAGATGCTTCATCATGGAGCAAGATTACACCGAGCTTAAATTCATCGTCTGTGTTGTTACAAGCAGTCATGGGAACGCAAAGAGCAGCGATCATAACAACTGCCAGACACATTGATAACATTTTCTTGAACATTATAATGTTCCTCCTTATTAATTTACTCCGTACATAAAACACGTTCAGGCAACATTAACCCACTCTATTTTATATACAAAATATTACGTTGTAATTATATAATAAAATCCGATTTTTGTCAACGAAATATTGACTTTTTCGATGATTTTATCCGTTGTTTTTTGACAAACAAGTGCCCTGACGGTCTATTAGCTTATTGCGACATTTTCGGTAGATATTTGTCAATAAAAAAGACGTGAGACCTCTCACGTCGGAATAATTACTGCTTACGGAAGCATATGGTTTGTGTTTCCCAATCCATTGATTCCACTATGGCAAGGGATTCAAGATGGTATCCGAGGTTGCGGATGCTCTTTCCCCCAAATTGGAAGCCCTTTTCTATTGCGATACCTATACCATCAACCGTGGCACCTGCCGACTCACATATCGAGATGAGCCCCTGCAATGCACAGCCGTTTGCCAAAAAATCATCAACGATGAGCACGTGGTCGTCTGCGGTAAGATATTTTTTTGAAACGATGACCTGATTTTTGTTCTTGTGCGTGAAGGACTCGACCTCAGCGGTGTACATATCGCCGTCTATGTTGATGCTCTTTGCTTTTTTTGCAAAAACCATCGGTACATTAAAGCATTGTGCCACAGGGTAGGCAATGGCAATGCCCGAAGCCTCTATCGTAAGCACCTTTGTTATGGGCTTGTCGGCAAAACGCCTGTGAAATTCCTTGCCTATCTCATCAAGCAGCTGTATATCCATCTGGTGATTCAAAAAGCTGTCCACCTTGAGGACATTGTTTTCCTTGATTACGCCATCTTTCATTATACGTTCTTCCAAAAAATTCATGAATATGTACTCCGTTCGTTATTTTACACATTATACTCTCTTTTTGTCGTTTTGTCAATAATTTTGTTGACAAAAGTATTGTAAGGTGATATAATATTAGATATTCTAATATTAGAATAAATGGAGGAAGTATGACAGCAATACAAATGATCGCATTGGGCAAAAAAATATCGAATGTATACTCTGCATTGAGCATGCCCATATGCAGGAAATACGGTATAAATCAGACATGCTTTGACATAATGATGTTCTGTGCGAACAATCCGGAATTCAATACTGCAAGGGATATATGTGAAATAAGGGGAATAAAAAGCGGCATTGTGTCCGTTGCGGTCGAGTCGCTTATAAAGAACGGCTTTCTTGAAAGCAGGTGTGATGCTGCTGACAGGAGGATAAACAGGCTGATCCCGACGGCGAGCTCACGTGATCTAATAGAGAACGGCAGACGGATGCAACTGTATTTTACGGAATCATTGGGTAAAGGCATTACGGAGGATGAGCTGGCGATCCTGCAAAAAATTACGAACAAGATGGAATCAAACATAACACTTTTGGAGAAAGAGGAGGTCACACAGTGTTAAAGATCATAATATGTATTATTGCCGGACTTGGTGCTGGGCTCGGAACGGGCTTTGCGGGGATGAGTGCGGCGGCAGTTATAAGTCCTATGCTTATAACATTTTTGGATATGGACTCTTACATGGCAGTTGGCATAGCTCTTGCTAGTGATGTGCTTGCCAGTGCTGTTTCAGCTGTTACATACGGTAAAAATAAAAATTTGGACATAAAAAACGGTATCATTATGATGGTTGCGGTGCTTTGCTTTACAATGGTGGGCAGTTACATTGCAAGCATTGTGCCAAAGACAACAATGGGCAATTTTTCGGTGTTCATGACGTTGCTGTTGGGTATAAAATTTATAGTTAAGCCTGTTTTGGAGCCTAAAAAAAGACTTTCGGAATCAACAATATCACAAAAGGCAGTTCGCTCGGTTATATGCGGAGCGATGGTCGGCTTTATTTGCGGATTTATAGGGGCCGGTGGCGGAATGATGATGCTGCTTGTTTTAACGTCGGTGCTCGGATATGAATTAAAAACAGCAGTCGGTACAAGTGTTTTTATAATGAGTGCGACCGCACTTACGGGCTCTGTAAGCCATTTTGCAATAGGTGGTATCCCCGATGTTGAAGCACTTGTAATATGTGTGATAAGCACACTTGTGTTTGCACAGGTTGCCGCAATATTTGCAAACAAGGCACAGCCAAAGACTCTCAACCGAATTACGGGTGTGATACTTGTTGTGCTCGGTACTGCAATGCTCGGTGTTAATTATTTGGGATAAATAAAAAGGTCATGTACTTTGCCGTACGTGACCTTTTATTTATATTATTTTTCTTCAGTCATTCTTCCGTTTTCAACACGATATATCCTGTCGGCAATAGCCATTGTGGACTCTCTGTGCGAAACAAGAATAATGCTCTTTTTGTTTTTCTGCTCCTTTAACGCCTTTAATATTATACCCTCGTTTATGCTGTCAACATTACTTGTTGGCTCATCGAGCAGTATTAGCTGACTGCCTCGGAGAAACGCTCTTGCAAGTCCTATGCGCTGCTTTTCACCGGCTGATAGATTATCTCCAAGTGCTCCGACCTGCGTTTTGTAGCCGCCGGGAAGGGATAAAATAAAATTATGTACGGACGCCATTTTACAAGCGGCTTCAATTTCATCCTGAGTGGCGGCAGGAGCTGCGATCCTCAGATTTTCTTCGATAGTGCCGTCAAAAAGGTAGGTCGTCTGGCTTACCATGGTAACATTGTCAAGCAGATCATCCGAATCTATCTTGTCTATGTCGATACCGTTGTATAGTATGTTTCCGCTGTTCTTTTGCCAGAATCTTAAGAGCAGCTTCAAAAATGTGGACTTTCCGCAGCCCGACTCACCGACTATACCTATTATCTCACCCTTGCCGGCGTGCATACAGATGTCATTCAATACATTGGTCGTTCCGTTATACGAGAATGAGAGATCATTTACGTCTAAGCATTCATACTTTATTTTCTGACCACTAACAATGGGGGTAACGGCAGGCTTTTCCGCTAAAAGGTCAAGTACTCTGTCGCCGCTTGCAAATGTCTGGGTAAGATTTCCCGGGAGAGCGGAGATCGCTATTACGGGGCCGAACGACCCGAATACGGCAACAACACCTACTATCATTCTGCCGACGGGAATTGAGCCGTTTACCAGCAAAGCAATACCTATTACGAGCGTTGCGATTATAAACAGAGATACACAAAGCTCTGTTGCGGCACCTGCTCTTGTGATGTCGTTCTTCATTTTCTTTGTTTCACCCAAAAGCACATCCGAGCGGTCATTAACTTCCTTTTTACGCTCATTGCCGGCATTATTCAGTACTATGTCCTTAATTCCTTTTATACTGTCAAGAAAATAGGCATTAAAGCTTGCAAATTCCGCACGGTACCTTACGCCCGATGCTTTAAGCCTGCTTGATGATATAAGCGGTACAATTATACCGACGCATATATATCCCAAAAGAGCGACAAGAGCTATGTACCAGCTTGAGATGGATCCGACAAATAAAAATACACAGATCGACACTATTACTGCAATGCATATTGGTGAGATCGTGTGTGCGTAAAATACTTCCAATGTTTCGATGTCGGATGTTATCATGGCTATTATTGAGCCCTTTTGCTTGCTTTCAAGCTTTGCAGGGCAGAGAACACGCAATGCACCGAATATTTTGTCACGGAGGACTGCCAGGAGGCGGAATGCTATGTAATGATTGGAGTATTGCTCGAAATAACGCAAAATTCCTCGCAAAATTCCGCAACCGATCGCAAATGCGATTATTGCTCCGTATGACAGAGATATTGCTTCACCCAGTGCTTTTGCAATACCCACTGCACCAAACAGCGTAACGCCCATGGCACAGATAAAGCCTACTGAACCGTTTATTACCGCAAGCAGCATGATGTATGCAAGACTTCCGAGCAGTAAAACAAGGCTCATCATTATTTTAACACCGCTTCTGCGGAGTTTGGTTCTATTATTTTTCATCATTACACCTCCGCATAGCCTTTTTCAAGCTCTCTTTGTGCGTTAAAGAGCCTTGCATAGCCGCCATTTTGTTTCATAAGCTCATCATGTGATCCGGCTTCCTTTAATTCACCTGATTCCATGTAGTAAATATTATCCGAAGGCACGACATTTGCGAGCCTGTGAGAGATCACTATCACGGACTTAGCTTTTGAAAGCTCCTTTATGTTTGCCATGATAACGGCTTCACTTTCAATGTCGATATTACTTGTTGCCTCATCAAATACATAAATATCCTTGTCGGCAACAAGATTGACGGCGAGTGCGAGCCTTTGCTTTTGACCGCCTGAAATATTTGTCGCATCCTCCGTTATGACCTTATCCAATCCACCGTTTTCACGCATAAATGAGTCAAGGTTTACTTTTCTGAGTGCAGAATGGATTTCATCATCGGATACATTTCTGTTTGCAAGCTCAAAATTGGCACGTACGGTCTCGTTGAATATATACGTGTTGTAGCTTACTGCGGCAATGTGAGAATAAAATGATTCCCGTGAATAATTTTCAAGAGCCCTGCCGCCTGCGTACACCGTACCGGATACGGGTCTGAACGTACCCAGCAGCATGCTTACAATGGTTGATTTTCCGCAGCCTGACTCACCGACAATGGATGTCATGCCGTTTTTGGGGAATGTCATTGTGATGTTGTTGAGAACATTGCGTTTGCCGTCGTAAGAAAATGTCACGTTTTCGAGCCTGATGTCTGTGTCTTCAAGCTCATCGTTTCCCCAAACTGGATCGGGCTGCTCAAGCAGGGAAAGTATCTTTTTGCCTGCGGAAGCACCGTTCATTGCAACGTGGAATGCGGAACCGAATGCACGGAGGGGAAGAAAAAAGTCAACGGCAACCAAAATTAGGAATAATCCTGATATCGGCAAAAGTCCGTGATTTTTTACGGAGAAAACAGCCATGGCAATGCCGATACCTGCACCGCCGTAAGCAATCAGGTCCATTATCGTTGTGCTTGCAAGCTGCATAACGAGGACCTTCATTGTGATCTTGCGGAAATCTTCACTCGTTTTATTCATTTTGCGATGCTGAGCACAGTCAGCCTTGAATATTTTAAGCTCCTTAAGCCCCTGAACGCTGTCAAGAAAGGAATCACCCATTGATGTGTATTTGCCCCAATATTTTGCAAATATTCTTTTTGCGTACTTTGATACTGCAACTATTGAGATAGGTATGAGCGGAACACAGCACAGCAATACCGTTGCAACATGCCATTCTATACCGACAGTTATAAAGAACAGAATAAACGGTGCCGTCATTGCATAAAAAAACTGCGGAATGTACGATGAATAGTAGAGATCCAGCTGTTCAACGCCTTCCATTGAAACTTGTGTAAGCCCTGCCATGCTCATGCCGTCCGTTGAACGCACTCCGAGAGAGACTATCTTGTTGTAGACACGTTCACGAAGATCCTTTTTGACCTTGCGTCCTATCAGGTCCTTTATGCTTCCGACAAGCCTTGATGCGATATATCGCACGGCAATACAAGCCGCGGCACAAATTGCAGGGAATGCAAAGGCTGTAATGTCTACACTGTATTCATTATAGTGTACGGCGATGTCGATGGCGTTGCAAATGGAATATGTTATACCTATGTTTGCAAACAAGCCTATCAGCATCAGCCCAACACAGTAGAAAATGTACTTTTTGTTTCCGCCGAGCAGGCGGAGCAGATCCTTATCGATCATGTTGATTTTTCTCCGTTTGTATAAAATTTTACGTAAATACAGCGATATTTACGTTTTTTTAATAAGTAACCAGTTAGTTATGTATAACTCTGTGGCATAAAATAAGGAGTTACAAAACTCCCGATATCAGCAGATTCACAGTTGTATTATGACACGAGTGAAAATGTGCACATTTTCATCTGAGTACATTATATCATAATAATGACTGTTTGTAAAGATAAAAAAACTGTCCAGAGTGTCTATGCATCTGTTGATGCAAGAAAAATCCATACATTACAGAATGAAAAGCCTTTCATCATCGTAAGCCTTGCAATTTACTCAAAAATGTGCTATACTATGCTGGAAAATACAGAATGGGATATTTTATGAAGGAATTTACAGTAAACGCAAATGACGCAGGTCAGAGGCTGGATAAATTTGTGAGAAAAGCATTGCCGACGCTTCCTTTGTCGGTCATATATAAGGCATTAAGGCAAAAGGATGTAAAAATAAACGGAAAACGCGGCAAAAATGACGATAGATTGAATGAGGGCGATGTTGTTCGCGTGTATGTCAAGGATGATTTCTTTACAAATGATACACCCGCACCGATCGTCGCAAAGCAGATCAAGGTGGATCTTGATATTGTGTATGAGGATGAAAATATACTCTTGGTGAATAAACCGGCAGGTCTGCCCGTGCATGAGGTCGACGGTGGCAAAAAGGTAACGCTTATAGAGCAGATAATTGCATATCTCATACATAAGGGAGAGTACAAGCCTGAGCAGGAAAACACATTCGTGCCGTCACTGTGCAACAGAATAGACCAAAACACGGCAGGCATAGTTATTGCGGCAAAAAATGCACCGTCGCTCAGAGTTATGAATCAAAAAATAAAGGACAGGGAGATAACAAAAAAGTATCTTTGTGTAACAGAGGGCTATCCACCGCAAAAGGAGGGTAGACTTGAGAATTTTATTGAAAAGGACAGCGACAACAACAGGGTATATGTTTACGACAGACGCAGAAATGAGAACTCACTTACGGCGATAACAAAATACAAGGTGATTGAGAAAAAGGGTAACACAGCACTCGTTGAGGCTGAGCTTGTAACGG
>CAYOGO010000058.1:0-6860 GCA_964403405.1 uncultured Lachnospiraceae bacterium
GCCTTACAAGCAGAGGGTCATAGGTTCGAGCCCTATTGTTCCCACCAAAAAAGCACTTGACAGTATGTCAAGTGCTTTTTTCAACGATGTTTGCCCTTGTGGACAAGAGATGTTCACTGAATATTTAAGCGACAATTTCATTATAATGATGAAAAAAGTATAGGCTTGATACAAAATGTATCAGGTCTTTTTTTACATAAAATTGCGTCGGCAGTGAGAAATATATTGAAAAATGCGATATTTTATGGTAAAATAATTGCAAACATAAAATAATACGGATCTAATCAACAGGAGGTATTTATGGAATATAAAAAAAGCTATTGGATGTGGTTTTACGGAGATTACGAAATATACCATGCCCGTGAGCTTAATTTAAGGCGTCAGGAATTTGGTGTTGATCTTCCTCCGTTATGGAGATTGACTTCGCCTGATGTAAGTCTGTTATTTAAAAATAAATTCAGCTGCGATAAAAAAGGTTATTTGAAGCTGTATCTAAGCGGAAAGGGCTTTATTACATTGGATGGCATACGCTTTTTACCGGAGACATTCGTTGAAATTGAACCGGGTGAGCATGATGTTACGATCGAAGTATTCAAAACGGACGGATTGCCGTCGGCTTATGTTGAGAGTGATGTATGTCCGAGCGGCGAGGGCTGGATGTGTGCATGTAAGGACCGCATTTATTCCGAGGTTGGCTGGCGTGAATGCTATGATAGTAAGGACAGCGATCCGGAGGTATTCCCGTTTGAATACAAGCATATTGAGCCTGTAAATGTAGAGGTTCTCAAAAACGGTACGCTGTTTGATTTCGGAACGGAGCTTTTCGGCTTTCTGAATATCACATCATCCTCAGACAGCTCAATATTGAACGTTGTATACGGTGAAAGCAGGGAGGAAGCACTTGCCCCTCAGAATGCACTTGTTTTTGAGACCGTTAGCGGATCATTTGAGTATAAATTAAGGCAGCGTGCGTTCAGATTTGTGTTTATAATGAATAATGATAATTGTAAATTGTCTGCAAACGCCGAGTACGAGTATCTTCCGCTTGAGCAAAGAGGCAATTTTTCATGTGATATTGATGTTTTCAATAAGGTCTACGCTGTTTCGATATATACTTTTCATCTTAATTGCAGGGAGGCGTTTCTTGACGGTATAAAGCGTGATCGTTGGATATGGTCGGGTGATGCATACCAGAGCGGCAGGATCAATGCATACCTTTTTGCGGACGAGGATATTGTAAGGAGAACAGCATTGGGTCTCATAGGCAAGGGACATATCACTCAGCACATCAATACGATAGTTGATTACAGCATGCTGTGGATCATAGGGCTGTATGAGTACTACATGACGTATGGTGATATTGATTTTCTGAAGAAAATATATCCCCGGGTGACAGAAATGCTTGATTTCTGTGAAAAAGAGATCGATGAGAATGGCTTTATCGTCGGCAGGGATATTGATTGGACATTTATTGATTGGGCTGATATTGACAAAACGGGGGCTGTATGTGCCGAGCAGATGCTGCTTGCGGCAACATATGATTCGCTTGCATTAATTGCGGAAAGTTTGAACAAAAATGCAGATGACCTCAAGAGCAAGTCGGAGGCTTTGAAAAAGAATATAACAGAGTATTTCTGGAGTGATGAAAAGGGGGCATTTATAGACAGCTTTGAGTCGGGACAGAACAATGTTACGCGGCATGCAAACATTTTTGCCGTAATGTATGGAATTGCAACGAAAGAGCAAACTGACCGCATAGTTAAAAATGTGTTGAAAAATGACGCCGTGCCGAAGATAACGACACCGTATTTTAAAGGATATGAGCTTGATGTATATGGAAAACTTGGCATGTATGAGGAAATAGAGGACATGATATCAAGCTATTGGGGTAAAATGATAGAGCTTGGTGCAAGTACAGTGTGGGAGGCGTTTGATCCAAATGATAACGGCACACAGCATTACTTCATGTACGGAATGAAGTATGGTAAATCGCTTTGCCATGCATGGGGAGCAGGCGCTATCTATATATTTGGAAGATACTATTTGGGCGTTTATCCGACATTACCGGGCTATGAGACATTTAATGTGGAGCCCTGTGTCGGAGGCACAAAGAAAATACAGGGCAGGGTGCCTGTAAAGAACGGATATGTTGATGTAAGCATAGGTGATGGGAGAATCTGCGTTAAAACAAACAGATCAGGCGGAACTCTTTTGTGGAACAACAAAAAATATGATCTTATTCCGAATGAGGAGCTGACATTGCTGCAGTAGTGAGAATATCATAAAGAGTATTGCGTATATTACGGATCCTCCGCATTTTGGGGGATCCTTCGCATAATATAATGCGTTTTGTTTTCGTAAAACGGTAAAAAATCCCAATAAAATCTATTTACTTTTTTCACAAAATAGTATATAATATACAGTTGGAAATGTTAATTATATATTAACGTTTTTGCATGATGTAAGATCATTTTGTTGAAAGGATACCTCAAAAGGGTATAATGTATATAATGTACGATATTTTTATAATCGGCGGCGGAGTATCGGGTGGCTTTATTGCACTTGAGCTGTCAAAATACAACTTAAAAATTGCCGTTGTTGAAAGCAGTCTTGAGCCCGCAAACGGAAGCAGTAAGGCAAACAGCGGCATCATTCATGGTGGGTATGACCCGATCCCGGGCACGCTTAAGGCAAGGCTGAACCTCAGGGGCTCACAATTAATGCCCGAGATCGCAAGAAAACTCAATATTGACTTTAATGCTTGCGGTGCAAATGTACTTGCGTTTGGCAGGGAAGATGATGAAAAGGTGCTTGCGCTGTACAATAGAGGAATTACAAATGGCGTTGAGAAGCTGAGGATAATAACCGGCGACGAGCTGAGAAGAACAGAGCCGAATGTAAGTGATAATGTAAAGACTGCACTCAATTCGGGAACAGTGGGCATAATAAGCCCATATAAGATGGCGATAGCATCTGTTGAGCTTGCTTGTATGAATGGGTGCGAATTTTTAAGAGGACACAATGTAACGGCACTTGAGGACAAGGGAGAATATATACAAGTTGTCACCTCAAAGGGCTGCTATGATGCAAAATATGTTGTCAATGCGGCAGGTGTCAATGCGGCATTCGTTGCACGCATGCTCGGCGATGACAGCTTTGATATAATCGCAAGAAAGGGCGAATACATCATACTTGACAAAAGCGAGAGCGGAATAGTCCACAGCGTAATATTCCAGACACCGTCGGAAATGGGAAAGGGAATACTTGTTTCACCGACGATAGACGGCAATGTTTTGCTTGGACCGACATCACATAATATTGATGACAAACTTGACAAGTCGACAACTAAAATAGGACTTGACGAGGTCGTAAGAGGTGCAAAACGTTCAGTTCCGAGCGTAAATGAACGCAAGATCATAACAATGTTTGCAGGCGTGAGGGCTGTGCCCACGACGGGTGACTTTATAATAGGTCAAAGTGTCGCAAACGCACGCCTTTTTAATGCTGCGGGAATAGAATCACCGGGATTGACGTCATCACCTGCAATTGGTGAATATCTTGTCGAAAAAATGAAGGAGGCAGGAGTTGAAATGCCTTCAAAGCAGACATTTTTTTTGTCCCGTCCAAAGGAAAAGCATGTTGTTGATATGGATGCTACAAGTGCAAATACACTCATACGAGAGGAGCCTGCATACGGTAAAATAGTTTGCAGATGTGAGCAGGTAACCGAGGGCGAGATAATCGATGCTATCCGCAGACCTGCAGGAGCTGTAACGGTTGACGGTGTAAAAATGCGTGTCAGAGCAGGCATGGGCAGATGCCACGGCGGATTTTGCGCATCAAGGGTAATTGAGATACTCTCAAGGGAGCTTGGAGTTGACGAAACGGAGATCAAAAAGCAAAATGAGGGCTCCGAAATGCTTTACCGTAAATTACGTGAGGAATAAGCCATGGAAAAGTATACAGATAAAGAGCTTGTTATAGTCGGAGGCGGACCGGCAGGACTTGCGGCTGCAATTTCCGCAAAAAAAAACGGTATCGATGATATAGTCGTTTTGGAGCGTGATAAATATTCAGGAGGCGTGCTTCGCCAGTGTATTCATGACGGCTTTGGACTACAAACATTCGGTGAAAGGCTTACGGGCCCTGAATATGCATCGAGATATGAGCAGATGGCAAATGAGCTTGGAATAGAAATAATGCTCAATGCCTTTGTTCTTGATATTTCAAGGGATAAGATAGTCAGAGCTGTTTCACCTGATCACGGTATGATATATTACCGTGCAAAGGCTGTGGTGCTTGCAATGGGGTGCAGAGAAAAGCCGCGTCCGGCAATAATGCTTCCAGGAGAGCGACCGGCAGGTGTATATACGGCAGGTCTTGTTCAGAGGCTTATCAACATAGACGGCTTTGTTCCGGGCAAGGAGGCTGTAATACTCGGCTCTGGTGATATAGGACTCATAATGGCAAGAAGGTTGACTCTTGAGGGCGTCAACGTAAAGGCGGTATACGAGCTTATGAGCTATTCAAGTGGATTGAAGCGAAATATAGTTCAATGTCTTGACGACTATGGTATTCCGCTCTATCTTGATCATACAGTGGTAAATATCCACGGCAGAGATAGGGTCGAGGGTGTTACCGTTGCAAGTGTCGACGAAAACAAAAGACCCATTGAGAGCACAAAGGCGTACATTCCCTGTGATATGCTGGTGCTCTCTGTCGGACTTATTCCGGAAAATGAGCTCTCAAAGAGTGCAGGGGTGGAATTGAATATGGTCACGGGTGGACTTTTTGTGGATGATACCATGTCAACGAATGTTGACGGCATTTTTGCTTGCGGCAATGTTGTTCATGTGCATGATCTTGTTGATTTTGTGACCATGGAGTCGGAAAATGCGGGAAAATGTGCAGCGGAATATATAAAGGGCAAAAAGACTGTATCGGATACGGCCAGTGTAATACCGCAGAATGGTGTAAGATATGTTGTTCCGAATACTGTGCATAAAAATGTCGACAGGAAGAACGTTGAGCTTATGTTCAGAGTAAGTAAGGTATATAAGAATGCCAGAATTTCTGTTTATGACGGAGATGAGTTGATACGCTCATTCAAGAGAAACGTTTTGGCTCCCGGCGAAATGGAAAAGATAAAGCTTGATCAAAGCAGTATTGATGCGGCAGGATCGAATATAAGGATATGCATAGAGGAGTAATTGCAGTTTTATGAAAAAAGAAGATATTACGATAACATGCATTGCGTGTCCCAACGGCTGCGATATAAAAGTATCGTTTGATGAGGATGGAAAAATAGCGAGTTTTGAGGGCTACAAGTGTAAAAACGGCATTGCATATGCACGGTCGGAGATTACTGCTCCCGAAAGAATATTGACGTCATCCGTAACGGTCATAAACGGTGATTTTGTGCTTGCTTCGGTAAAAACCGCAAGTCCCATACCCAAAAAGCTCATGAGGGATGCCGTAAAGGTGATAGCAAATGTTAAAGCGGAAGCTCCGATAAGGGTCGGTGACGTTATTTTGCATGATATACTCGGCACAGGCGTTGATGTTGTTTCAACCTGCAACGTAGATAAAATATAGTACAATAACAGGGTGTTTTATGGATTACAGGGATTATATAAAGCTCATAGGAACAGGCGAGCCCAAGGCGGTGTGCTTACTCAGCGGTGACGAGGAGTATGTCAAAAACTCTATAATTGAAAGACTGAAAAATGCATATGTCGATCCGTCAATGCTGGATTTTGATCTGAGTATTTTTGACGATCAGTCATCAAATTACGATGCTCTGTTGCCGTTCATAAGCTCACCTGCATTTGTTTCCGAGCGTAAGCTTGCAGTACTTTATGTAAGACCGGACAATGCGGTATTAAAGGATGATAGATTTATCCGTCTCTGTGAGGAAGCTGACAAGTCAGTGCTCATCGTGATAAATGTTTTGGGTAAGGCTGATAAGCGGCTCGGCGGAGTAAAAAAGATAGAATCCGTTGCTGACTGCATAGTCCTTGATAGGCTGGAAAAAAACGACATCGTTAAGTGGATAGTGAGAACATTCAAGGAGAATGGAAAAAAGATCGCACCGTCCGATGCACAGTATATTATGACAGTGTCAGGTGAGGATCTGTATTATTTGCAAAATGAAATAGCAAAGATAGCGAATTCCACGGATGAGGATACCGTTACAAGGGAAGACATTGATCTTATGACAGTGCATACCCCGGAGCACGGTGTGTTTTTACTTGTTGATGCAGTTGCCACAAAAAAGACAAAGGATGCCGTCAAGCAGTGCTCACTGTTGCTTGATGAGGGAGCGGAGCCGTTTCAGTTGCTGGCGTTGGTGGAAAGACAGCTGCAGCTCATAATGCGTTACATAAGCATGAACGAGTCAGGTGAGCCGCAGAAAAATATAATGGAAAAGCTTGCGTTAAAGCCATTTATTTTTGATAAAATAAAAAAACAGGCATCAAATTTTACGCTTGAGGCTTGCAAAAGGGCATTGACCATGTGTCTTGACCTTGATAACACAATAAAATCAGGCAAGTGTGATGCACGGATAGGTTTTGAGGTACTCATTGCAAAGCTGAGTGGTGCAAAATGAGTGTAAGCTTTATTTTTGCATATACGGTGATAATGAATCTGATAGCTTTTTTTATGATGCTTGCAGATAAAAGGATAGCGATCGCAAACGGCAGGGCAAGATCAAAAAAGAAAAACAGAACAAGGATACCCGAAGTCATGCTTTTGATGTGTGCGGTCATGCTCGGATCAGTCGGTGAGCTTATGGGAATGCTCTTGTTTCACCACAAGACGAAGCATGTAAAATTTGTGATCGGAGTTCCAGTTTGCAT
>CAYOGO010000059.1:0-6837 GCA_964403405.1 uncultured Lachnospiraceae bacterium
GGCTGTGACGGGTGTTATTTGATTACATTCTTGTTACAGCTCTTTTCTCATATATCGTGCTTTACGGGGAAATATAAGTTTACATGATATATGATAACAAAGGAATAGTAAAATGTTTATAGATATTGCAAAAATAAAGGTCAAAGCCGGCAAGGGCGGCGATGGTGCGGTATCCTTTCACCGCGAGAAATTTGTTGAGCGTGGAGGCCCGGACGGTGGTGATGGTGGTGACGGCGGTAGCATAATATTTGAGGTCGATGATAATCTCAATACACTTATTGATTTCAGATACAAAACAAAATATACAGCCGAGCCCGGTCAAAATGGCGGCTCATGTAAGATGTACGGCAGGGGCGGTAAAGATACCATCGTAAAAGTCCCGGCAGGCACGCTTGTCAGAGACCTCCAAACAGGCAGACTTATTGCAGATATGTCAAGAAAGGGTCAGCGGACCGTTATAGCACAGGGCGGCAAGGGCGGCAAGGGCAATTTTAAGTATAAAAATCCGACACGTCAGCTGCCGCGTTTTTCTCAGATGGGAACACCCGGTGAGGAATATGAATTAAAGCTTGAGCTTAAGGTGCTTGCCGATGTGGGAATAATAGGCTTTCCGAATGTGGGAAAATCCACATTGCTCTCTTTTTTGACGTATGCAAAGCCAAAAATAGCGGACTATCATTTTACAACGCTGAGCCCTAATCTGGGTGTTGTTAAGCTTAAGGATATGTCATCCTTCGTTCTGGCGGATATACCGGGTCTTATTGAAGGCGCAAGTGAGGGACAGGGTCTCGGTCATGAGTTTTTACGCCATGTGCAGAGAGCAAGAATGTTTGTGCATGTTGTTGATGTATCGGGCAGTGAAAACAGGGATCCGGTTGAAGATTTTGATATGATAAATGAGGAGCTTAGAAAATACGATCCCAAGCTTTTGGAGCGTCCGCAGATAGTGCTTGCAAACAAGTCCGATATGCTGGAAGATGGCAGTGATAATTACGAGCGTCTTAAATCGCATGTAAATGAGCTCGGTTATGACATAATACTGTCATCTGCATATGATGAAAGCGGTCATCAGGAGCTCATAGACAAAATATCGGATATGATACTTGTTCTGCCTGAAATAGAAATATATGACGCAGAGCCCGACATGGTTGCCGCAACCGTTGAACCGTTTACCGTAAGACGTGATGAGGATGGCGTGTTTGTTGTTGAAGGTCCGTTGGTGGACAAGATAACAAGGGGTATTAATATTGAGGATTACCAGTCGCTGAGGCATTTTCAGGAGCTGCTCATCAAAACGGGAATTATATCGGCATTGCGTAAGGCAGGGGCCAAGGACGGCGATGAAGTGTGCATAAAGGATGTTGATTTTGACTTTATTGATTAATTGAGGAATTTATATGTTGACAAATAAACAAAGAAATTATCTGAGAAAGCTCTCTCACGGCATAGATCCTATTTTCAGAATAGGCAAGGGCGGGCTTACAGACAGCATGATAGAGCAGATGAACCTTGCTTTTGATGCGAGAGAGCTGTTTAAGGTATACGTGCTTAATAACAGCGATCTTGATGTAAGAGAGGTTTGTGCAGAGATAGAGACTAAGACCGGTTGCGATCCGGTTTCGGTAGTGGGCAATAAGTTTGTGCTGTATAAGCAGTCGCAAACAAAGCCAAAGATCGTATTACCCAAGTAAAATAAAAGCTCATGTGATCGGCATTGACCATATGAGCTTTTTATTTTAATAATTGACGGGTGGCTGTACATCGCCGCCGAAGCTGCCGTCTGGAGGTGGTTGCATATCGCCGCCGAAGCTGCCGTCTGGAGGTGGCTGCATATTGCCGCCGAAGCTGCCGTCTGGAGGTGGCTGCATATCGCCGCCGAAGCTGTCATTGGGTTTGAAGTCAGGTTTTTGACCACCGCCGAAGCTTGAGCCGATCGAGGTTATTGTAGAGGCTATTGTGAAGCTTTCGAGCTCATTGTTACCGACATAAATGGTATAAACTGTGTTTTCCTTTAGCTCAGGAGATGAAATTATGATCGAGGATGCAGTTTGGTATATCTCAAATTCAAATACCGTATTGCCATCATCATTCTTGATCGTGACGGTTGAATCGGCTGCAAGCTGTGAGCTTGAAGCATACGAAACAACATATTGTGTCGAATTGGATGAGGGGACCTCCATCATTCCGAGAGCTCCGTAAACAATAAGAGTTCCGCCCTGAATAATAATACCCGTTTCCGAATCAAGAGAGCCGTCAGCTCCACTTGTGGGCCCCTGAACGGTCAGATCACCGTTTGTCATGAGAATGCTGCCGTTTGAGTCCAAACCGTCACCATCCGCATTGACAAATATATTGCCCCCTGCAATGTAAATATATTCTTTGACTGATGTATTGTCACTTGCGGCGTTTATTCCATCGTCGGTCGAGTACAGCTTTATATTTCCGCTGAGTATTTCAACATATCCGCCCTCAATCCCCTCGTAGGAGGTGTTTATCGTTATATTTCCGCCCTTTACGGATGTAAGTCTGTCCGAGGTGATTGCGTCATCGAATGTATCTATTGTGATATTTCCTCCGTAAATGTATACATCGCCGCTGTTTGCGTGTATGGCATCATCCGTTGAATTAATCGTTATGTCACCGCTCTTTATTATTATCGTGTACATTGTATTATCAGTAATGACAATGTCATCCTCATCGTTACCGTCGGAATCATATTCTATTTCGCCTGCTTTTATACCCTTACAGCTCTGCATCAATGCATAACGGTAGGCTATGCTACCGTTGTAGTCACTTGCTACCTTCTGATACGTTGAACCGTTTTTTATATAACGGTAATCGTCTTTTTCGATCCCGTATTCCTGCATGTTGGCGGTTGAATAGGATAAAAATGTTCCGTTTGTGGTAATGTCGTATTTTCCGCCGTCGATGTAAACAAAGGTATCCGCTTGAATGCCGTCGCCGTCAACGCTGCAAGTATAATTTGTGTTTTTGAGGTATACGAAGCCGTTGTCAAGGGTGAATGAGAATGAGGTGTCACTGTCGGAATTGTCGTAATCGAGCTCCGCATGGAGACCGTCCTTTGCGGCGGATGATATATTTACCGTTGCATCCTCAATGGATATTGTTTCTGCTGAAATTCCGTGCTTTGTCGAGGATAATGTTATATTAGAGTCAACTATACAACATTTTCCTGATGCCTTCACAGTGCTTGAATCCGCACCGGATGATGTGACCGTGAGCGAGCCCTTGCCGTTAATACATAAGCTGCCCTTTACGTGGATTGCATTTGATCCGTCGTGATCCGTGAATACGGAATTGGTCGTTCCGTCACGGAGAGTTATTAAGAGCGAGATCTTTTTGGAACTTTTTGCTATTGCAGGACCTGTCGAGTTTGATATACTTGCAGAATCCAATATAAGGTGGATTGCATCATTTTTTGCAAGTCCGTCGAAGCTTATTCCGTTTTCGTATGATCCGGAAAGAATATACGTGCCGGGTGCACTTATCACGCCGTCTGACGAAAGTAAAACAGCATTGGACGAGTCCGTGTTTGCTTTTATTTGCGAAAGGTCAACGTTGCAGGCTGCAAGCACTGCATTTTCAGATTCCGAAAGATCAACGAGTGTTGGTATTGTGCCAGGCTTGCTGTCAACCGGGCTGCCGCCGGGCATATTTGGCCTGTTTGGATCCTGTCCCATGGATGGGAACGGTGAGCCGCTCTGTAAGCTGTCGGACGGTGAGACTGACGGTGCGCTGCATCCGACAATAAGGCATACGATCAGCAATAATGTTAAAACTATTGCGGTTTGCCTTTTTGTGTTATGGTTTACCATTGGAAATACCTCCTTTTGAATGGCTTTTGATTTTTACATAATGTATTATATACCAAAAAGGTGAAATGTTGGTCAAATGTACGGCGTTTATTTTGAAAAAACAGTGAACAGTTTATTTCAAATAATTGAAAATTTGCGTAATGTTCAGATGATTCAACAAAAATACGGTTTTCGTCAAAAAATTCAGACACATAATTGACATATGATAAAATATATGCTATAATTCCATAAAAGAGTTTTTTTTAGACTGATATGTCGGAAAGGATAAGTATGTTCAAAAGAATAATAACAACGGTGCTGGTAATACTGATGTTGGCATGTGTTTGTGCATGTACACCCGAAAAAACAGAGCAACCGACACCAACACCGACTTTGGCTCCGACACAAACTCCGGAGTTGACACCTTCACCGTCTCCGTCACCGATACTGAAGGATGACCTGACATTGAGTGATTTTGCTATCATTTTCCCTGAGATAGATGTTCTCAAGGGCTTCAAAATGAGGGAATGTGCGATAAACCTGAGCAATGAGATACTTTCGGTCACGGGCATAAAGTGCCGCATGAGCGAGGATATTATTGACGAAGAACAGGGCTTTGTGGAGAATACGTATGAGATACTTATAGGAGACACCGCAAGAGAGGAGTCATCGATTGCCGATGACAAAAATATGCGTTATTATGATTACGTAATAAAGTATGTAGGCACAAAGCTCGTGATCAATGGCGGCTCTGATGAAGCAATAGTCAATGCGTTGGAATACTTTGTAAGTAATATTCTCAAGGAGGATCTTACAACGGTAGAGGGCTGCAAGGAATTGTTGAAGACCGATATTGAGTATGAGTACGATTCCAATATCACAAGAATGTACATAGACGGTGAGTACATCAAGAGCTTCAAGGTGATATCGGAGCTTGATGATGATCTGGTAAACGGCGTCATGGATGATATACTTGCTTGCTCCGGTGAAAGGGTCACAAGGGGCAAGCTGAATAAGGAGACCGAGCGTGAAATAATAATCGGCGAATGCGACAGAGAGGAATACAAACAGGCTGTTGAGTCACTCAGCAGGTTTGAATATGTGGTCGAGGTCGTAAACGGCAAACTGGTTATTGCGGGAAAAACAGAGAGAGGCCTTAATATGGCATTAAGAAAATTCAGAGAGGATTATTTGGGTATGAAAACGGAAAAGCTTGATATAACTTCAAGTAATGATTTCAAATACGATCATAAGTATCCTATTGCGTCATTAAAGCTTTGCGGATATGACATTTCGGACTACGTTATAGTTACAAGTGCGAACAATATGGGTACAGCAAAAAAGCTGGCAAATAAGATCGAGGAAATGTCGGGCACAGTATTAAAAATAGTGACTGACAGTGCAGAGCTCTACGGCAGAGCCATTGTTTTGTCAAAATCTGGGGATTCAAGGGCAAAGGAATTGCTTAAGGCTTCGGACGATGATAAGGTGATGATAGCATCCGAAGGCACAAAGATATATATTGGCTCAAACAGCATAAGCTACGGTGATGCGCCTGCTGTTAATGCATTCATTTCCGATGTGCTTGGCTATGATGTGGCACTTGGCAAGGCAAAAAGCGAGAATGTGAGCATCGACACAATAAAATACGAGGCTTATGTAACTGATAATATCGAAGAATTTATTATAACACATTATTTCGGTATAAGACCGCGTTTTATACTCAATGCCGACGGTACTCTCAATACACAGCGCATAGATGAGGCAAAGGAAGCGGGAATGAATCTTATTGTTGTACAGTACTTTGACACAGCAACAAATAAAAAGGTGCTTGAGTACTGCGAAAAAATAGGTCTCCGTTGCACGGTGTATGATGACAGAATCAATCATGTGCTTTATTCGGAGCAGCTTCCTGAAAATTGGGAAGAGCTGCTTGAGTCAGTCGTTGAGGATTACAAGGGCTACAGATCGTTGTATTATTACGGAATATGCGACGAACCGAGCGAGGAAAGGTTTGAAAGGATCCGTATCATCACTCAATACCTTGAGCAAATGGACCCTGCGAGAGGTCAGTATGTAAACCATTTCCCACAGCATGATGATAAAATGTATGACAGATTCATGAGCAAGGTCGGAACCGAAATTCTCAGCTATGACAGGTATGTATTTAATGAGAAGGATGACAGCCCAGGATTCTTTATCCTGAATCTCGAATGTGCAAGAAATGTAGGCCTCAAGTACGGAGTTGATTACATGGCGATACTTTTGCTTACAAAGCATCATCATGCAACGAGCGAATACGGTTACAGGTACCTCACAAAGGAGGATCTTAGCTGGCAGGCATATATGGCACTTGCATATGGCGTTTCCGAGGTTTCGTACTTTACGTATTGGACACCTTCACAGGAGGAGGACTCAGGCTGGATATGGTCCGAAGGTATGATGTCTGTTGATGGCGAAAGAAACCAGCATTATTATGATGTTCAGGATATAATGAAGCGTTTTACGGTTATTGCAAATGCACTTGTTGACAAGACTTCGTTGGGAATATTCCACACAAGGGAGTACAAAGTGCCTGTTTCGGATACCTGGACGACGACTTCATTTACGGGATACGACACGGTAAAGAATATAATAGCCGACGATGCTGCAATAGGAGTGTTTGACGACGACATGATGCTTATTGCAAACGGCAGCTACACCGAGGCAATGGATGTTGAAATAGTAACGGATAGCAAGCTTCTGATGCTTGATACTCAGACGGGCGAATGGAACGAGCTTAAGGGTAACAAGCTTAACATTGCGGCGGGAAGCGGCGAATTGATAAAAATAGTGAAGTGACGAGTACTTCGGTGCTTAAATCGGTAACAGTACATAAAAAGCAGTATTTTTTTGTAAAACGGCAAAAAAATATTGCTTTTTTTTGTAATATTTGGTATAATATATAATGTAGAAATAAGCGTTATTACGGAGGCATTTATGATAGATAGAGACGAATTGACTGTCAATACCATACGTGTAT
>CAYOGO010000060.1:0-6792 GCA_964403405.1 uncultured Lachnospiraceae bacterium
GAAATATACATCGATATTATACTTGCCAACGCAACACCTGCAACATCAAGCTTAAACACAATAACAAATATCAGATTGAGTGTGATATTGATCACTCCTGATATTGAAAGATAGATCAACGGACGTTTTGTGTCCCCCGCCGCACTCAACACTGCGTTACCATAATTGTACAGTGCAAGGGCAGGCATTCCTATAAAATATATCCTCAGATACAGCACCGCACCATCAATAAATTCCGGCTTTGTATTCATCAATGTCAATATCAGCCGTGCAAATATCAATCCGAACAGCATCACCAATGTTCCCGTGGTCAAACTTATTAAAGCTGATGTATGTGATATCTCACTTACGCCCTGCTTATCTCTTGCTCCAATATGCTTTGCGACAATAGCATTTATTCCACCCGCAAAGCCTATCAAAAACGATGTGAACAGCGTTACGAGCGTTGTTGTAGAGCCCACGGAGCCCAACGAATTATCACTGCCGAACTGCCCCACCACAGCAAGGTCCGCCATATTAAACAGCACCTGCAATAAATTTGAAAACACAAGCGGTATACTGAATTTTAATATGCTTGAACCGAGTTTTCCCTCCGTTAGCTTTAGTGTATCCGAACTCATCTCTATCTCCCAAAAAATCAGTACGTATATTATACAACCTAAAAACATAAATGTCAATCGGCATTTTGCCTCGATCCACGCAAAAAGTAGAGAGTCCGCAAATACGATCATCTGCGGACCCTCTACTTTAGAAAGGCAATAATAAATGAACTAAAAAGAATGAAACACCATTAGCTTCAGCAAAATGCTTATTTTGCGGCTTTGATTATTTCACCGTTATAATGTTTTTTAATAATTGATAAAGCTGAACGTCTGTACTTCAAAACAATAAATCCGTCCCTGGATGCTCTGAAATCGGTATGCTGTGCCGGATACGGAGAATTTGATATGACAATGTACGATCCAAGCCCTATCTTATCGTAATTATTGAGTGAAAGCTTTACATATTGTACATCATCCCACCCAATATAGTATTTTTTCTTGAAATATCTGTAGCTTATTCCCTTTTCATCAAATATAACTACTCTGCACAGCATGTACAATATAAAGAACACCATCAGACCGAACATCACAAACACAGGCATCAGCTCCAAGGAATTTGATTCCTGAACCTTTTCGGTGTCATCCATCAGCCTGAAGTAGAACATCAGCTGCACGACCATCACCGCAATACAGAACAGTATCGGATACAATATTTCGGAAAGATACAACGATGTGTATACCTTACGCTTCATATTAAAGTTGACCCCCTAACCTGCATAGCCATAAAGCACCGTACACGGATCAACAAACAAACCTTTTTTGAGCACCGCAAAATGGCAATGACATCCCGTTGCTACGCCCGAATCACCGACATAACCAATTATGTCGCCCTGTTTTACCTTTTGACCTGCTGACACACAATATCTGTTCATATGCAAATACTGCGTCGTATATGTTGAATCATGCTTTATTTTAACGTAATAGCCTCTGACAAGCATATCATATCCGGCTTCCTCTATCACACCGTCGGCAGACGCATATATAGGCGTGCCCCTCTGTGCTGCTATATCTATACCGGTATGGATGTAATTCTGTATTACATTGCTTGTTTCTCCGTAAAGACCCGTTATTTTTCCGCCCGTGGGCAATATAAACCTGCCCAAACCCGTTTTGGCAGTAACATGCACACCCCTTTGCAGCTTTGTACCGTATTCTATTACCTCGTTTACGGGCTTCACCTCTTTTGTTGAGATCTTGACCGTCGAAACACACTCGCCGTTTACATATGTTTCTTCATAATTTGTGGTAACGGAACCGTTGACACCCTTTACCGCCGTACGCTTTACATTGTACAAAAGCGATGTATTCGTCTTTGTCAACGATGAGTAAGGCAGTGTCTCAACCGTGGATCTTGCCGTTTTTACGACAAAATTTACTATCCTGTCCTCAATCGCAACATCCACTATGCCGTTTACTTCAAGACCTGCAGCGGCAACACTGTAATCAATATTTACCTCAAATTTTGCATACAAGCTGTCAAGATACTCCTTATCAGTAACAGCATAGTATTTGTCAACCTTTCTGTCACTCAATATCTTTTCAACCGCATCCTCAGGCAATGTATCACCAATATCCTCAGATAGTATATATACCTCGTTAATATCAAACTCACTGTCGAACGAAATGCTCAGCACATTTTTTCCGCTCATATTGAGGCTTACAAACTTATCCTTTGCAGACTGCAATATCTCAAGGCACTCCTGCTCGGTAGCGTAATAGCCGAGATGGTACCTCGCTATTGACAGTTCATATGCATTTACCTTAAACACCATACAGCCCGAAATTGCGTTCTCAACCGTTTGGTTTGCCGTAATATTGTGAGCAAATGTCTGCACCTTTTTTATTTGAATATCCTTTGTGAACTCATAAACAACGTCATCAACGTTATTCTCGTTTTTGTAATTATCAAGCAGATCACTCATCATTTTATCAAGCTCATCCTCGCTTGATACTATACCGACAACGTCGCCGTTAACAAAGACCTTATATGCATCTATAAGCTCCTCGCTTGTGCTGTCATCGATATTTTCCGGAGGCAATACAGCATCCGGCACCGATGGAGCCGTGCTTGTTGCTCCGACTGTCGGCAAAGGGCTGCTGTCTGCAACACTACCCGTTGTTAACGGACTACCCGATACACCGTAAGATGAACTTTCGGACAGATCCGCAAAATAAAATACCGCCACCAAAGCCGTTGTTACGGATATTGCAAACACCGCCATTATCAAAAGAAAAGTGACTTTTCTCATAATTACTCCATACTCAGCTCCAAAACGGAGCCCTTATTCACAAGGGCAAACACGCCCAAATGCCGAATTATTCGCCAAATTCAGCTTACCGTTATATAATATAACATTTTGACCGAATTGTCAATACCAAAATTGTAAATTTATCCGAAATACCTTGAAAATTCAGTTATTTTTCTTAAAAATCAACAAAAAATTTACATTTTTCGTCATAATGACTGTAATATCACAGCTCAATGAGCTTTTCGCCGTAAAGCATCTGCAGGCTCATCATTATACCGAGCTTTGCATGCGGCCATGTAAGTCCGCCCTGAAAATAGACCGCATATGGAGGCTGTACGGGACCGTCAGCGGAAAGCTCTATGGATGAGCCCTGTACAAAGGCACCTGCCGCCATAATAACGTCCGAGTTATAGCCCGGCATAGCATACGGCTCAGGTACAACATAGCTGTCGACCGGTGCAGCCTTTTGAATACCCTTGCAAAATGCTATCATTCTCTCTGCTGATGCAAGCTCTACCGACTGTATTATATCATACCTCGGCTCTGTGCTGTTCGGCACTACATTAAAGCCCAGCTTTTCGTACGCACACGCCGCAAAAATCGCACCCTTTAATGCAGCTGCAACAACGGTAGGTGCCATAAAGAATCCCTGATACAGTGATGTCATTATACCAAGGCTTGCACCTACCTCCTGTCCCAAACCAGGCGCACTGAGCCTGTACGCACAGCGATCGATGCACTCCTTTTTACCTACTATATATCCGCCTATCGGAGCAAGACCGCCTCCCGGATTCTTGATGAGTGAGCCGACAGTCATATCGGCTCCGACATCCGACGGCTCAGTATTATCGACAAATTCGCCGTAACAATTATCCACCATGCATATGAGGTCAGGCTTTATCGATTTAACAAAAGCAATAAGCTCTCCTATCTGATTGACGGAAAGTGTTGGCCTCATCTGATAGCCCTTTGAGCGTTGTATGGTAACGAGCTTTGTTTTTTCGTTTATCGCACTGCGTATTCCGTCCCAATCGAAGCCACCGTTTTCAAGCAGGTCCACTTGCCTGTACGTAACACCGTATTCTGCAAGTGAGCACACGGATCTACGTATGCCTATGACCTCCTCAAGAGTATCATACGGCTTGCCAACGGGTGACAAAAGCTCATCCCCCGGCAAAAGATTAGCCGAAAGTGCAACAGCAAGTGCATGAGTACCGCACACGATCTGCGGACGAACAAGTGCCGCCTCAGTATGAAAGCAGTCCGCATAAACCGCCTCAAGAGTATCCCTGCCGATATCATTGTAACCATAGCCCGTTGTGCCTGCAAAGCAGGTAGCATTGACTCTGTTCTTTTGCATTGCATTGATGACTTTTAATTGATTGTATTCAGCCATCTCATCTATTTTGTCAAATCGTTCTTCAAGATTCTTTATGATCTCGTTTGAAAACTTGATTATTTCATCTGAAATTCCAAGTTTTTTGTACATTATATCGTTCAATTCACAATTCTCCGAACCAATCACTGTATTTTAGTGATTATAACATAGATACCGTGATTTGTCAAACTATAATTATGTCTTCATTCTTTGCATGTCCCCTCACCATAATATATGTGCAGTACTCAGCATTCACAACGCCCGATGCAAGGAACATAAAAAATAAGCATTGACAAAAAGTGTGTTTTATTGTATAATACACACTGTAATTTGATTAATGACTACCACTGGGTAGCAAGATGTAAGAGCATCCGTTTGTATATCGTTAGGTCTTTGAAGATATACATTTGCGGAGGCTTATTTTTTTGGAGGAATTATGAATCAAAAAAATAAAAACCCGTTCAAGGATCTGACAAAATTCGAGTTGACGCTGTGGTTATCGTCTGTATGTATAATTCTCATATCATTTTTGTTTTTAAAAAACGGTACTTACATATCGCTCATCGCTTCTTTGATAGGCGTGACAGCACTAATATTCATTGCCAAGGGCTATGTTATAGGGCAGCTTCTCCTGATCGCATTTGCCCTCCTGTACGGAACCGTGTCCTACGAGCAGCGTTATTACGGCGAAATGATAACATACCTCGGAATGTCCGCACCTATTGCCCTGATTTCCGCAATTTCATGGTTAAAGCATCCGTACAAGGAAACAAAGGAAGTCAAAGTAAACAAATTATCCGTAAAGCAAAAAATATCCGTACCTGTGCTTGCCATTACTGCAACTGCCGTATTCTACTTTATACTAAAAACCATGGGTAACGCAAGCCTGTTGGTGAGCACAATATCAGTGACAACAAGCTTTGTCGCCGCCTACCTCACCTTTTTGCGTACACCGTATTATGCACTCGGATACGCTGTAAATGATGTGGTGCTTATAATCCTCTGGACCATATCAACAATAAACGATATATCGTGCTTATCCATGCTCATTTGCTTTATTGTGTTTTTTGCAAATGACATGTACGGTTTTTTCAATTGGAAGCGAATGCAGAAAAGACAATCCGCTTAAAATCACAGTAAATTCAAAAGACCGCAAGGATCAATACGATCCCTGCGGTCTTATTTTTTCTTATATCAATTCATCCGAAGATCAATCGTTCTCGTAAAGCTTAACAAACTTCTGGAGTCTTGCGTACTTAGCCTTAGCGTGTTCAGCTGCATCCTGGAAGAGCTTTTCTGCAACATCCGGGAACTGCTGAGCAAGACGGCTGTAACGTGTTTCGCTCTTGATAAACTCTACATAGTCAGCTGTGGGCTCCTTACAATCAAGTGTGAAAGGATTCTTGCCCTCTGCCTTCAATGCAGGATTGTATCTGAAGAGCTGCCAATAGCCTGCTTCAACTGCCTTCTTCATTTCTGACTGGCAATTTGTCATACCACCCTTAACGCCGTGCATTTCACAAGGAGCATAACCGATAACAATGGACGGACCCGGATAAGCTTCAGCTTCCGTGAGAGCCTTTATTGTCTGGTTCATATCAGCACCCATAGCGATCTGTGC
The DNA here is from genome assembly GCA_964403405.1 of uncultured Lachnospiraceae bacterium. Taxonomy (GTDB): domain Bacteria; phylum Bacillota; class Clostridia; order HGM11327; family HGM11327; genus SIG351. The sequence goes on from CAYOGO010000060.1 coordinate 5,851, forward strand.
AACGTATACATAGCCATAAGACATAGCGATCTCAGCAAGATTCTTCTTACCGATCCTCTTACCTGAAGCGGCAAACTGTGCAACCTGACCGATGTTGGAGGCCTTGGAAGCCTGACCGCCTGTGTTGGAGTAAACCTCTGTATCGAATACCATGATGTTTACATTCTCACCTGAAGCGATAACGTGGTCAAGACCGCCGAAACCGATATCATATGCCCAACCGTCACCACCGAATATCCAGATGGACTTCTTAGCGAGGTAATCCTTGCCTGCAACGATCTCCTTTTCAGCAGGAACTGTTTCGCATGTGCCGCGAGCAATATCATCCTCGAGCATTGAGATCATGTGAGCTACTGCCTTCTCGTTTGCTTCTGCATCATCAAGAGTATTGAGGTATCCCTCAAGGCAGCCCGTCCATTCTTCGCTAACACCCATCTCACGGTACTTAGCAAGGAGAGCCTCTACCTTTCTGATGTACATCTCTCTGAGTGTCTTCTGTCCGAGATACATACCCAAGCCATGCTCTGCGTTATCCTCAAACAATGAGTTAGCCCAAGCCGGACCCTTACCTGTAAACTTATTTACCGTGTAAGGTGTTGCCGGTGCGGAGCCGCCCCAAATTGATGAACAGCCTGTTGCATTGGAGATGTACATTCTCTCACCGAAGAGCTGTGTGATAAGACGTGCATATGATGTTTCTGCACAACCTGCACAAGAGCCTGAGAACTCAAGCAACGGCTGCTTGAACTGACTGTTCTTAACAGTAGCCTTAATGAGCTCCTTCTTCTCTGTTACATGGTCTACAGCATAATCAAATGCTGCCTGCTGATCGAGCTGTGTTTCCTGCGGAACCATCTTGATAGCTCTCTTTTCAGGCTTTGTAGGACATACATTTACGCAAAGTCCGCAACCCATACAATCCAAAGGACTGATAGCCATTGT
>CAYOGO010000061.1:0-6762 GCA_964403405.1 uncultured Lachnospiraceae bacterium
TCTGCACCTACATCAAAGCCCGTAACGGTACTGTATTCATCCCCCGATGCTGTCAAAAATATCACAGGAATACTGTATTCACTCTTTACTGCCGAACACACGGAAAAGCCGTTACCGTCCGCAAGAGAAATATCCAAAAGCACCATATCAAATGCTTCGTTTTCAAGCATTTGCATTGCCGCGCTCTGCCCCGTCACGCTTTTGACAGCAAAACCCTCATGCACAAGAAATTCCGTCAGATTGGCAACTATTGCTTTATCATCCTCAACCAATAACAATTTAGTCATATTTATCTCCGAAAAACATTTTCATAAAACCCCGCTTTGCATCAAGCAATGACACAAAACGGGGCTTAATTCACATTATAATTATCTCTTATCCTTTTTTGTTCGCTTTTTTCCTTTAACAGAAGGTGCAGCCGTAACAAATGCCGCAATTATAAAAAATGCAACGACCGACAAAAGCACCGCAAAACCTGTCTTTGTTGATATAAAATCAACCGCATAGCCCAAAAGCGGTACAGTAAGCAGAGTTTTCCCTATCACAGAATCGATGTCAAACGGCACAAGCTCACCCGATGACACAGCTTCGCCCAGCGAAAGCTCCGTATTATTCACATAAAAAAGACCCTTTTCCATATCCACGGACTGAAGTGTGTTTGTTGCTATGCCGTCGCCGTCATTCAGCCTGTATGTGACCTTGTCCCCATGTTTAAGGGTGCTGACATCCACTGACATAACGTATATAACAGCTCCGTCCTTATATTCATACGGCATTATGCCAAAATGCTTTACGGTCGTTACGAGTGCAAGAAACACAATGATCACCGCAACAACCATTGTTGAAAATATATTTATAAACCTTTTCATAAAGCTCTGCCTACCAAAAAAATTATTATCAGGCAATCGTCGTGCATTACAGCAGCTCCATCCGACCCCTGTTCCTCATTGGCAGCTGCACAAAAAGGCATTTACCTGCCATAACCTCTTGTTATTATAGCATATGTTAATGTAATTTGCAACCGTTGTTTGAAAACAAAGTGTAAATTTTGGCACAATATAATGCATTAATGAATAAATTGGGAATTTTTGTAAAAAAGGTATGTTTTTGTATAAATCACCCTTGAATTAATCGTAATTTTATAGTATAATTGAAGAAAACATGACAGAAGGAGATCTATACTATGAATTTGATATTACTCGGTGCTCCCGGTGCCGGTAAAGGTACACAGGGTAATTTGCTCGTTGAGCATCTCGGGCTAAAAAAAATATCCACAGGTGATATTTTCAGAGAAATTCTCGCCGACCCCTCAAACCCTCTTTACGAGGAGGTAAAGGTAATCAAGGAGGGCAAGCTCGTTACGGATGAAACAGTAAACAATGTTGTCCGTTATGCGGTTGAAACAAGCGATAACAAAAACTTTATATTTGATGGCTACCCCAGAACACTTGCTCAGGCAGAGGCACTTGACAAAATAATGGCTGACAACGGTCTGTCCATCGACAGCGTCGTTGAGCTCAGCGTTACAAAGGACGTGCTCATGCACAGGCTTTTGGGAAGACGTACCTGCCGCAGCTGCAAGGGAATATATCACATATCGCTCGGTCACGAATCATGTCCTGCATGCGGCGGTGAGCTTTACACAAGGGATGATGATAACGAGGAAACAGTAGAGGCAAGATTTGTTGAATACAATACAAAGACTTTCCCGCTCATCGAATATTACAGAGGCAAGGATGTCAACTATGTAAGCTACACGGTAGAGAGCGCTGAAATGACACCAGAAATGATAAACAATCAGATACTCCCACAGCTCAAGTAACAAGGAATAATAATGAGAATATATGCAATTTCTGATCTGCATTTGCCGGGCGGAGATGACAAGCCCATGGATATTTTCGGCACGCACTGGAAGGATCATTACGAAAGCATAAAGCAATTCTTTTTTGAAAACATAAAAGAGGATGATCACATATTGCACTGCGGTGATTTTTGTTGGGCCATGCATTTGGAGAACGCTGTACCGGAATTGAATGACTTTGCATCACTGCCGGGGAAAAAATACCTTATAAGAGGTAATCACGACCTTTGGTGGACCTCACTTAAAAAAATGCGTCCCTTGGTCAGTGAAAGGATAACATTTATCCAAAACAGCAGCGTTGTCATAAATGATGATGAAAATGAGCATTCCGTGATCATATGCGGTACAAGGGGCTGGGCAGTTCCGGGGAGCAATGATTACACTCAGCATGACGAAAAGATATATATACGTGAGGTTGGTCGGCTGAAGCTTTCCCTTGACAGCATAAAAACAGTCTTGCATAAGTGCAGATATTCCTCCAGGGAGATAATCGTAATGCTGCATTATCCGCCGATACCCATGTACGGTGCCGCATTTGAAAACGACACCGAAATGAACAATGTTTTAAAGGAGTACGGTGTGGATAAGGTCGTGTTTGGGCACATTCACAGACCACAGCAGGTCAACAGCATAAAATTTGAGCGTGGCGGCATAAAATACTATCTGTCATCCTGTGACATGATAAACAATATGCCCGTTACAATATATTAGCTTTTACGGCGGGTCAACATCCGCCTTTTTTATTTTACAAACGCGCTCAGCATATTGCCGATTTTTTGCATGTTTTCATTTCCCAATACGGATCCTATTGCATCCATAATACCAGACATATCACCATTTGTGCCCTGCACCGCCTTTAATGTCCCCGTCAGACGCTTTATATTGCCTGCTGATGACATTATTTTATTCAATTCATTGATTCTCGAAAGACTGTTTATAATATTTTCCAGCCCGTTTGATGCAGGCTTTTGTTTTAATCTCGTGCTTATTCCTTCAATCATGTTTATCAAAACGTCTATATTGTTGCGTTTGTTCATTGGGATGTATTTTTTCATCGTTACATAAAAATCCTTAATACCAGGTTTTGCCTTATCATCACCATTCACGGAAAAGTCGCCCCCTCCATCCGACATTTTTATCACAAGCTCACCCAGGGATGCCATTTTTATTATCATTTGCCTCAACCCTTGAGAAAAATACGGAGCGGCGTCACGCATCATATCGGGGATCTCCGGATTTTGAACAAGCATTGTCCTTAATGAATGCGGTACATCCGTATTTTCATTTTTATCGTAAATTACAAGCCCATCGGTATTCATATTCTCACCTCAGATTTCTTTTTAATTCATATTATGCCGAAAAAACGATTTTGTCACAAATTAAAGCCTTATCGAATAAATTGAAGTATCAATGTTGAAAGGTGGAACCACAATGAAGGACTTAAACTCAATAATAGGCTCATTAAAGGGTACAGATTCCGACGATGCACTTGATAAGGTCGCAAAAATGGTAAAAAACGGAGAAACGGGAATGACACCCCAACAAGCAATAGGCGTTGCAAACCGCATCATGCCAATGCTGGACAGATCTCAACAGGAAATAATGCGTAAATTGATAAAAAAGCTTCGTTCATAAGTTGAAAAATATGAAAAACTGTGATATAATTTTATAAAATACAATTATAATACGGAGTGGATCATGCCGACATATAATAACAATGTTAAAAACAAGCTTTTAGTCATGTATTTTATAAACTCACTCAACACACCGCTTTTGGGGTACCAGATAGAGGATTATTTTGTTGGGAATGTGCTCATAGAAACAGTTGAGCTCCATACCATATTGGATGAGCTTAATGAGCTTGATTTTGTTAAAAAAACACCGGCATTCAACCGTATCTATTACACCATCACGCCAAAGGGCAAGGATGCACTCGAAAGTCTGCAAAGCGGTCTTACCGAAACGGCAAGAGCCCTGATAAATGATTATTCACAGGAAAACAGGGATAAGATAGTTAACGAGAACAATGTTCTTTCGACCTGCAAGCAATCTGCGGACGGTACATACAATCTTGTGCTCACATTGCTCAATAACGCAAAGCCGCTCATGGAGATAAAGCTTGACTTTAATGATGAGGATTTTGCAGTCCAGGCAGCAAAAAATTGGGCTGACTGCTCAAACGATATATATGCCGCCGTAATAAATATGCTTCTTATGTAAAATAAAAGGTCTGCTTGACTGATATATGGCAAGCAGACCTCTTGATATTATTTCTTCATTTCGGCATACGGCATAAACTCAAAGCCGTTCTTTTTGTAAAGATTTACGGCATTGACATTATCCTCCTCCACCTCAAGCCTGAATATGCAATCCTTATAATTTTCATCCAAAAACGCAAAGAATTTTTTACCTATACCATATCCTCTGTATTCTTCCTTTATATAAATATCCTCGATCCATATGCACGGCTTTCCAAATTCAGTCGAAAAGCTTTTTGCCAGCATTGCGTATCCCTGTACTGCACCATCGGCTTCAAAAACATAGCCCTCCAGATACGGCGAATCGTTTATACAGTTCTCAACGTCGTTCACGAATATCTCATGTGAGCCGTTGGTATGCACTGCCGGTGAAGAATAAAAATCACTCATCATACCGATGACCTCGTCCTTATCGGCAAATAACATATTTCTTATTACAGTTATCATAATTTTCTCCTCAATAAAATTCATATTATGCCACACTCGTAAGTGCTCGGCACTTAACATAAAAAAGCCCGAAAGATGTTACTCTGTTCGGGCTTTTATGTACAAATATTACCTTTTAAGTCAATTACTCATCTTTGCTGTCATCCGTCATGTCAGTTTCCAGATTCTTGATCTTAAGATTTTCTATCGGTCCAAAATTTGTTATCTCGTTGTTCTTTATCTTAAGAGTATCAAGTGACGTACAGTTACTGAGAGAAACGACCTCTTTTATCTTATTGCTTGTAAGATCCAATGTCGAAAGCTTCTTCTTATCACTGAATACAGATATATCCTCGATCGTGTTGTTGGAAAGATTTACCTCCTCAAGACTTGTGAGCTTCTTGAGTGACGAAATATCAGTTATCTTATTTGATGAGAAATCAATAGTATCTATTGTTGTAATAGCTGCAATCGACTCTATCTTCTCTATGCCATTGTTTGAAGCAAGTATCGTCTCAAGTTTTGTGAGCTTTGAAACAAATGTAATATCAGAAATTCCCGTTGAATTGATAGAAAGATTCTTAAGAGCAGTAAGCTTCTCAAGTGCATCCGTCTTTTCTACCTTGTTGTTGTCTATATTCAAGCTTGTGAGTGATTTTGCCTCTGCAAGATTTGCTATATCCGTTATCTTATTATCTGCAAGGTTCAGTGATGTGAGTGATGACAATGCGGACAATGACGGGATCTTTTCGATCTCATTCTTGGAGATGTTAGCCGTTGTCAATGAAGCAAGCTTTGCAAGATCCTGTATATCCTTTATCTTGTTATTGCTCAATGAGAGCGTTGTCAAGGATGTACACTCGCCGATCTCTATCTTTGTTATTGCACAGTCATCAGCATAAAGCTCCTCAAGCACCCACCAGCCGCTCAGATCATCAAGACTTGTGAGACTTGAATTACCGGTTACATCAAGGTACATAACAGTGATAAGGTCTGCCACTGCATCAAGGTCCTTCAATGAATTGTTTGAAACATCAATATAAACAAGATCTTCCATATTTTTCAATGCATCGATCTTGCTTATCTTGTTGTTTGAAAGATCCAATGTTTCCATCTTTACGGCAGATGAGATATCATCTATATCCTTTAATCCGCAGCCGTCTGCGTAAAGGAGCTTGAGATTCTTCATCTTTGCAAGTGCTCCGAGATCGTTCGTCTGTATGCCGTTTATGGAAAGAACCTCCATACCAGCAAGATCCTTAAGGAAGGATATATCCACCTTGCCCTCATTAAGATTTTCGATATTAAGCTCCGTAAGGGACGTTATCTTGCTTATTTCGGAAGCATTATCCACCTTACAATCAGTAACATGTAACAATGTCACGCTCTCGCAGTCTGCAACAGCGGACAGGCTCTTAATCTCTGTAGAATCAGCCATGATGCTGCCAAGCTTCTTTGCGTTTGCAATGCCGCCAAAACCTGCGATCTTACAGCTGTCCAAAACGAGCTTCTGAAGATTCTCGATTGCCGCAATTCCGTCAACGCTTTCAAGTGCTTCTTCATTTGAAAGGCTGAGTGTTACAACGCCTGCCATACCTGCAAAGCCGGAAAGATCCTTTATTTGGCATTTTGTCGTCTCAACTCTCGTAACAGAAGTCAGCTTTGAGAACAATGTTGCATTGGGCAGTGTATTATTGAGTGAAATGCTTGTTAAAACCGTGTTTTCCTTATCAACAGTTGCCTCTGAAATATCACAGTCGTACAGATAAACCTTTTCAAGCAATTTTGCATCTGCCAATGCGGACAGATCGTATATCTTTGCATTGGATATGGTCACAGCCGTTATGCTCGGGAACATTTCAATACCCTTTAATGACTTTATCTCATCAAGGGAATTGATATTGAGTCCGTTTGTTATGGATTTAACATGTGTAACCGTAATATCGTCACCCTTTATACTTAGCTTGTCCTTCATGAAATTCTTGAAGTTTTCGTCCTCAAATTCAATAACTGTATTATCAACATATGGTGTGGGCGTCGGTGTTGGCTTATTCATATTGTCAACCAATGAACCCAGACCGCTGACTGCAAGTGAACAAACTATTGCCACTACAAGAATGCCGCTTACAATCATCGTCCAGAGCTTGAGCTCCGATCTTTGCTGCTTTTGTTTTTTCTTGTCGTTTTTGATTTTAAAATTCTTACTCACAACAATCC
>CAYOGO010000062.1:0-6746 GCA_964403405.1 uncultured Lachnospiraceae bacterium
GCACTATGTCATCAGCCGTCATGCCGCACATAGAGTACTGCTCTTCTATGCTTCCGTGCGTAACAAAATTATCCGGAATGCCTATATTCTTTATTTTTATATTATAACCGTTTTTAGCTGCATACACCGCAATGCTGCTGCCTATGCCGCCCGTTATGCAACCATCCTCAACGGTCACCCAGCATTTTATATTGCTCATTTTGTCCAATACAACCGTGTCAAGCGGTTTAACGCAAAGCATGTTTACCACTGCCGTATTTATGCCCCTCTGCTTTAACAAAAGCTGTGCCTTTATTGCATTTGCTACCATTGCTCCGCATGTAAAGATAACTGCAATGTCGTCGCAGTGCATGTCGGATACTCTCCATTCATGAGAAGAATTACAGGTCAGCTCATGCTCGCACGGATTTGATTTACCGTATCTTATCGCCACGGGGCTATTTGTGCTTGCAGCGTAATGCATGACCGTGAACAGCTCACTTACAGACGATGGTGCAAATATCTCAATATTAGGCACATGCTGTAAAAAAGCCATATCAAACTGACCGTTATGTGTTTCTCCGTCCCTGCCAGTAAGTCCTGCTCTGTCAAGACACAGCACGACAGGCAGACCTTGTACGCACACGTCATGTATAATCTGATCGTACGCACGCTGTGCAAATGATGAATACACCGCAACAAACGGTCTTTTACCGCTTGCCGCCAGACCTGCCGCAAATGCAAGCGCATGCTGCTCTGCAATCCCCACATCAAACAGCCTGTCATTATACTTTTGAGCAAATGGCATCAAGCCTGTTCCCTCTGTCATGGCAGCGGTTATTGCGACAATGTCCTCATCCTTTTCCGCAAGCTCACAGAGCTTTTGACCCATCGCAATGGAAAATGACGTTGGTACATCCTGTTCATTATATACTTTTTTGTAAGCCGATGCTATATCGCAGTTAGCAGACACGGAATGATACTCTGACGGATGCTCCTCAACTATCGGATTACCCTTGCCCTTCTTTGTTTTGACATGAATAAGCACAGGGCTGTCAAGGTCCTTTGCATCCTCAAATATTTCTATCATTTTTTTGATATTGTGCCCGTCAACTATGCCTATATACTTTATGCCAAGCTGTTCAAAGAGCACATTCGGCACAAGCAGTGCCTTTACGATCGATTTAAGTCCCTCTATGAGCTTTACTATATATTTGCCGACAAACGGAATCCTTGTAAGACTCTTTTTTACGACCATTTTTGTCACATTATAGCGTTTGCCTGCACGTATCTTTGCAAGATGATGGCTCAATGCGCCGACATTTTTTGAGATGGACATTCCGTTGTCATTAAGAATTATCATCATTGGGACTCTTTCCTGTCCGCAATTATTCAAACCCTCAAAGGACAGTCCGCCCGTCATTGACCCGTCACCGACCACCGCAACTATTTTCTCCATGCTCTTATTCTTCTGTGCGGAAACAGCCATGCCAAGTGCCACAGATATAGCGGTCGAGCTATGGCCTGTCGCAAATGCATCATAAACACTCTCGGACGGCTTCGGAAAACCGCTTATGCCCCCAAGCTGACGTAATGTATTCATTTTGTCACGTCTGCCTGTCAATATTTTATGTACGTATGCCTGATGACCAACATCCCACACTATTTTATCCTTTGGCATGTCCAAAACATAATGCAATGCAATAGTGAGCTCAACAACACCAAGATTTGCTGCAAGGTGACCACCTGTCCTCGGCACTGTGTCCATCAGAAAATCTCTTACCTCCAACGCAAGAGAATTGAGCTGTTGTATATTTAATTTTTTAAGATCATCGGGCGAATTAATGCTTTCCAATATCATTTTGCACCTACTGTTAGCTTTCTGAAAAAATATGCAGTTATCACCGCAATGAAATAATAAAAATGTTATGATGTTCAAATAAAGAGCGTCAAAAACCTGCGTGATCAGCTAAAAGCAAGCACGCATCATCACGCAAAGAGCTCCTGAATGCATTTTTCAATCAATCAATCGTCAAACCTTATTCTCTATGATTATTATATCACATTATTCAGCAAATATCAACTTAAAAAATACTCGCAAAGACCTTCATATATGGAATATGCAAACTTATTTCTCACCTCGGGGGTAAGCATGGATACTCTGTCCTCCAAATTCGTTACATAACCCATCTCAAGCAAAATGCTCGGTACATTTGACTCTCTCAAAACAAAAAGATCGGAATACTTTATTCTTGTTTCCTTACCGCTGTTCAACGGTAAAACATCATCCATAGCGTTTTTAAGAGCAGTTGCAAGCGATGCTCGCTCCTGAGTATTATAGTTTGTGTAATACGTTTTATTCACGCCGCTGCCGTTGCTCTGTATATATATCTCCGTTCCGTTCACCTCGGGATGATTGTCCACGCCGTTAACGTGCACGGATATGAATGCGTATCTATTTTCGCAATATTTACCCGTAATATCCATTATCTCCGCAAGCTCTGGCTCAATTATCTTATAATTGTTTTCGTCGTATGTCTTTACATAAAGGCCTGTAAACTCGGCAGAGGGATCCTGTACGTTTTCCTCAAAAAGATCCTTATAATGCTGTATCTTGTCCGCATATGCAGTGAGTGATGTTATCTCCTCCTCGTAATATTCATAAAAGACCTCTGAGGAAACACCCATGTGCGATCTATAATATGCATTACTCAACGCTGTCCGTTGCTCAGCAAGCTTACCTGCTTTTTCTTCAAATGCGGTCTTTTCCGCAAGCTTGTCCTTGTACTCCGCCGACATGTTGCCGTATTCGGATAATACATCATTAAGCTCGGTATTTAATTTTTCAAGCTGTAATGCAGCATCATATATGTCATCCAATATTTTATCTATATTTGTCATCAATTCATCGGATGTTACGTTTTCAAGCGTCTCTTTATTTTTTTGTTCCTGCTCCAGCTTAATTATTTTTGTATTTGTTTCATCAATAATATCAGATAAAACCACATAATTTGTAAGACTTGCTCTGTATGTCAACGAAACCTGCGATGTGGATGGTCTTATCATTATGACCCTTGCACCTGCCGACTCAAGCATCGTCTTTATGCGGTACGATTGTTCTATCGTGATTTCTCTTTCGACCAATGCACCTCTTGCGGTACCCGTGTCATTGCCGCCGTGACCTGCATCAATAAATACAGTCATACCATCAAGCACACCCGTATTTATCGTATATTCGGTAAGTGCAAGCTCCCTTATACCCTCCGATGAAAAGATTGCATCTATAAATTCCTGCGTAATATCCGATGTTCTTTCCATACCTATCATGTCCTGGAACTCGTTTACGGCTGTCAACGTCCTACTGTTGAATGCTCCGTTTGCAACCGAGCAATAGAACCCAAGCTGAGTTAATCTTTTTTGAATTGCCTTTACATCCTCGCTGTTAAGAACGCCGTATTCAATGGGTCCCGTTGCAGGCACCTTATCCGTCCATGCGTACGGATACTTGCTATTGCCGACACCATCTATCGTATAAAAGTACATATCATCGGACTTATCGGGTGTCGGCGTCGGAACAGGTGTCGATGCCGGAGTCGGTATAGGCGTCGGCGTTGCTATCTGTATTGGCGAATATGTTTTTGACGGTCCTGCTTCCATGTTGGTTGCATCAGCTGTCATACATTTTACCTGTACAAGTGAGCATACCATCATGCACAGCACAAGCATTAAAGCAAATGTGATCTTAATTATTTTCATCGGTTATTTCCTTTATTTATTCAACATACGGTTAAACTTGTCTTCATCAATTACTGTGATGCCAAGTTTTACCGCTTTTTCGTATTTTGAGCCCGGAGCATCTCCGCAAAGCACATAATCCGTGTTCTTTGTAACTGATGATGTGACCTTGCCGCCTGCCGTGACTATCAATTCGGTTGCCTCATTACGTGAATATGTCGGCAATGTGCCCGTAAGCACAAATGTCTTGTCCAAAAATAATTCATTGGATAAAATTACAGCCTCATCCTCCGTCATTTTCAATCCATATGCCTTAAGTCTGTCTATTATCTCAATATTCTCCGGCTGGTCAAAATAATTCCGTACGGAAACAGCAATTACATCGCCTACATCCTCCGTATCCACTATCTCATCATAGCCGGCATTGATTATATTATCTATATTCTTGAATTTCTGCGCAATACTTACAGCCGTACCCTTGCCCACATAACGTATGCCAAGTGCGAATAAAAGCCTTGCAAGACCTGCTTTTTTGCTTTCTTCTATTGCATTGATGTAATTATTTGCGCTCTTTTTGCCCATGCCGGGTAATTCTGCAATAACTTCTGCCTTTAGTGCATAAATATCGGCGATATCATGTATAAGACCCTCATCAAGCAACTTTTTTACTACCTGCTCGCCCAGACCCGATATATCCATAGCATCACGGCTCACAAAATGCATGATCAGACGTGCCGTTTGTGCAGGGCATTCGGAATTTGTGCAATAAGTCACCGCTTTGCCTGCCTCTCTAACCAATCTGCTACCGCATTCGGGACAAAGCTCGGGCATGACAAAGGGTCTCTCTGTGCCATTACGTTTTTCACGAACGACACTCACCACCTCGGGAATAATCTCCCCCGCCTTTTGTATTATAACATGATCTCCGATCATTATGTCCTTTTCGCGCACAAAATCCTCGTTGTGCAACGTTGCACGTGACACCTTAGTGCCTGCTATAAATACGCCTTCAAGTTCAGCCGTCGGCGTTATTGCCCCCGTTCTGCCTACTTGAAATGTTATGTCATACAGCACTGTTTCCTTTTGCTCCGCAGGGAATTTATAAGCAACAGCCCATCTCGGAGATTTTGCCGTGTAGCCCAATGCATCCCTCTGTGCAATGTCATTCAGTTTCAGCACAAGACCGTCAATATCATATGACAATGAGTAGCGTTTATTTCTCCATTCCTCACATATGACCCTCATCTGCTCGGCAGTAGATATTATTCCTATCGGTTTTATTGTCTTAAAGCCAAGCTGAGCAAGGTAATTTAGGCTTTCGACATGCGTTACGAGTGCTTTGGTTGATTTTTGTACATTGAATACAAAAATGTCAAGCTTACGCTCCGCGGTTATTGTCGGGTCCTGCTGACGCAATGAGCCTGCTGCAGCATTTCTCGGATTTGCAAACAATGGCAAGCCCTCATTCTCCCTTTGCTTGTTCAATTTTTCAAAAACAGCCTTATTCATGAATACTTCACCGCGGACAATAATATCCACAGGTTCCGTAAGCTTCAGCGGAATGGATCTTATTGTTTTTATGTTTGATGTCACATCTTCACCGACAATGCCATCACCCCTTGTCACACCCTTGACAAGCACACCGTTTTCGTACGTCAATGCAACAGAAAGTCCGTCTATCTTAAACTCAACATCAAATTCAGGCTCGTCCACCGTTTTTGCCGTACGTTGAATAAATGACTCGACCTCTCCTACATTATAGGTATTTGCAAGGCTCAAGAGCGGCACCTCATGCCTTACCTCGTCAAATGAGTCAACAGCTCGTCCTCCTACTCTGACCGTCGGTGAATCCGATGTCATATATTGCGGATATTCCGCCTCAAGAGACTCCAGCTCCTTCATTTTCATGTCATATTCAATGTCGGATATTTCGGGAGCATCCATAACATAGTAAAGATACTCATGATGCCTGAGTTCTTCTCTCAATGCGTCTATTTTACTTTTTATATCTTCGCTCATATTGTCCTCTGTTACTTTTTTAATACCTTCAACACTGCAAGTGATGCATCAAACTGCTTCATGCCGACATCATCAAACTGTATACTCAATACAGTGACACTACCCGACGCCTTTATCTCCTTTATTGTTCCATTGCCGTAACGTGAATGGCTTACTCTATCACCCACATTATACTTCGACTGTTGTACGCTCTGCATTTGAGGCTGTGTGTCGACCGACTTTTTGTTATACTGTCCGACGATACTGTACGGAGATCCGTACATCATCTTATTCGGCGAAAGATCATCATCCTCAAATGAATATGATCTGCGGCGTTGTTGTGTACCGGTATTTTGACTCGTATTCGCATATTTTATGCATTCCTTGGGCAATTCGCTCAGAAATTCCGATTTTACCGCATACTCGCGTTCTTTGAATTTCCAGCGACTTCCAGCATAGGTTATGAACAAAAGCTTTTTTGCCCTTGTTATACCCACATAAAAAAGACGTCTTTCTTCCTCTTTTTTGGCTTCCTCATCATAAGTAAGAGGAAAAAGTCCCTGCTCAAGACCAGTCAGGAAGACTATCGGATATTCACAGCCCTTTGCAGCATGTATAGTCATCAGGCTTACACCACCCTTGCCCAGATCGTCCGTATCCGACGAGAGTGCCATATTCTCCAAAAATTCCGAAAGCGTTGCGTTTTCGCCATTAGCATTCGTATACTGAGCGGCAGCCGCCACAAATTCCTGAATATTGGCTATTCTCTCTTCCTTTTGTTTGTCCGATGAATCCTTAAGCCATTGCATATATCCGGATCTGTCAAGAATATATTCTATTATCTCAGCGGGGTCCATTATTCCGTCAAGGGCTGATGCTTCAACGAATATATTGCAAAAATCCGCAAGCTTGTCGCATATTCTGTCCGTAAGTATGTCATACTCCTTTGCGTCAAGCATTACCGCAAACGGAGAAACATCGTTTGCCTCAGCCGTCTGTATTATTTTTTCTATTGTCTTTTCGCCTATACCCCT
>CAYOGO010000063.1:0-6727 GCA_964403405.1 uncultured Lachnospiraceae bacterium
AGCGTAACGTACAAGGATGACTCAGACGAAGTAAAGGCAGCACTCCTGCAGCTCACAAATAACGGCTACTATCCAAAGGAGAAAAGAGTTAATGATTGATCTTAAAGCACTTCTTAAAAAATTCAACATTAATGTCACATGTGACAAAATGATCGAGCCCTACGGCGATGGTCACATAAACGATACATTCATTATAAAAACAGAGCCAAAGTACATTTTGCAAAAGATAAATACGACAGTATTTAGGGATCCCGTTCGACTTATGAACAATATAGCTCTCGTTACTGAATTCTTGTCTGAAAAGATAAAGGTAAACGGCGGAGATCCCACAAAGGAAACTCTTACAATAGTTAAGACCGCAACGGGTGACAATTTCTGTGAGGCAAACGGAAATTATTACAGAGTGTACGCATTTATAAACGGTGTTTCGTATAATCTTCCTAACACGGACCTCCTCTATGAGGCAGGTAAGGCATTCGGCAAATTCCAGAATCAGCTTGCGGATTTTGATGCTACTCTTTTGTATGAGTCCATTCCGGACTTCCACAATACAAGAAAGCGTTTCAACAATCTGAAGGCAGCCATAGCAGCAGACAAGGCAGGCAGAGCGATGTCAGTGAAGAAGGATATTGATTTTGCACTTTCATGCGAAAAATATGTCGATGTTGTTTTGGACGGCATCAAGGACGGCTCCGTACCGCTCAGAGTTACACATAACGACACAAAAATAAACAATATTCTTTTTGATCGTGACACAAACAAATGCTTGAGCGTAATTGACCTTGATACGGTAATGCCCGGATCAATGCTCTATGATTTCGGTGACGCTTTAAGATTCGGTGCTTCCTCCGCCAAAGAGGATGAAACAGATCTCGACACGGTATTCTGTCAACTCGATAAATTTGAAGCATTTACAAGGGGCTTCCTCAGTGAAACAAAAACAACGGCAACCGCAAGAGAAATAGAATTATTGCCATTGTCCGTTCTTTTGCTCACGTATGAATGCGGTATAAGGTTCCTCACCGATTACCTTGAGGGCGATACATACTTCAGAATACATTATCCGGAGCACAATATCGACAGAGCAAGAAATCAGTTCAAGCTCGTTGCCGATATAGAGACAAAGCTCGACGAGATGAGTAAAATAGTTCAAAGCATATTGCAGAACACTTGAGGAAAACACAATGCTCGATAACAACAACGGAATCATGTTTTCACCTGCAGAGGAATGGAGAGTGAAAATAAAGCGTAAGGCACATTCACTTAATATAAAATATAATGTGCTCGATGACGAGATGCAGAATGAGCGTAAATCCATTCTTAAGGAAATGCTCGGTGAATTAGGAGAAAATGTTTATTTTCAAGGTCCGATAACGTTCCATTACGGCAAGCACACAAGAGTCGGCAAAAACACATTTGTCAATTTTAATTTTACCTGTCAGGACGATGCAGAGGTCGTTATAGGTGAAAATTGCAATTTCGGACCGAATGTTACTATCGTAACGCCGCTTCATCCTATGCTTGCAAATGAAAGAAACTCGCTTTTATGTCCTGACGGTGTTACTAGACGTCTTTGCTATGCAAAGCCCGTGCACATTGGCAATTCCTGCTGGATATGTGCAAATGTTACGATACTGCCGGGTGTTACGATAGGTGATAATTGTGTTATAGGTGCAGGAAGCGTTGTAACACGTTCAATACCGAACGACAGCCTTGCTGCAGGTAATCCGTGTCGCGTAATACGTACCTTAAGTGATATAGATTCAATGGCAAATCATCCCGAAATTTTGGGAGATTGCTCAGTTATGGAAAATGAATAGCGCAAAAGAGGGAAGCACTGTGATGCCTCCCTCTTGCTTTATTTTTTATCCTTGTTTTTTAATTTTTCACATGCTTCGATTAGCAACCCGGGCAATGGAATACCTATGTTGCCTGCATTTTCCAATATTGACAGCAGCTCATTTGATATGTAGAACAGAGCGGTAATATTCCGCACAATGTCCTCATCATTGCCAAGCGCAACATCCACCTGATGAGCCACAACGACCACAAGCATTGTTACCGATTTTTTAAGCAAGCCTTCCCTGCCTACCCTACTGTCCAGTGCTTTATTCTTTACGGCACACATTACACCGCTTATATAATCACACACTATTACGGTTGCAAGTATGCTGAGCACGATATTCCAGCCGCCGAACAGCCACATTACAGCCGAAGTGCAAAATGTCATCACCGACTTAAGCGCTATATTATCCTTAAGACCCATTACACAAAATATCCTCTCCTTGTACTTATACGTTCTGCCTCCATCTGAAGAAATGATCTGTCAAATTCATCATCGTTTTTTACGGGCAGTTCCCCGCTGTTAAGCTCTGCAGCAATAATATCATGCCTGCTTTTGTACTCATCTGAACAAAACTCCGATATTATGCTCTCTATCATTTCCACCTTAAAGCTTTCTTCCATAGTTCCCCCTATATTTTAATCCTGCCTTTTGCAAATATGCTTATGTTTCCGCTTACAGATGCTTTTACAAAGCGAACGCCCGTACCCGTATTGGTATTCGACGTGCCGTCAATAATGACAGCCTGTCCGTCAGCGGAATATGCCATAACGGTCGGCAGATCAATAAACTCAACACCATAATTCACCGTTACGGTGCTGCCTGCAGCACAATGGACTGTGTCCGTAAATATGTATGTCTTTGACGCATCGCCCATGTCAAGTCTTTCCCACATAGTCTTCATAATATCGTTCAAAACTCGGTTCAACTCCTTCAGTTCGACCGTGCTTGATAAATTTTTGAAATTGACATAATTGCCTCTGTTCAACGCTCAATCCCCCTCATCTATCTCAAAAAACACCTCAGGGTCCGATATTTCAAACACTGAGCCGTTTACGTTTTCAAAAATAAACTTATACCGTCTTCCCTCATTGTACATATCGATCCTGTACAGCATATAATCACTGCTGCTCGACAGATCAACAGTCATCTTCGCGCTTTTGTTTTCGGTTACAGCGGAAATTGATATTCTGCCGCTACCCTTTGCGGTAAAATACATACTGTCAAGGGTCTTCAATGTGTTTTTGCCGTCAATATCCGTATAAGGCGTCTCATAATAAGCCTTTATCTGCTTGGTACCATATGCGGATGAATTGTCAAATACGCAAATTTTGCTGTTTGTGTCCATAAAGTAGAGTTTGCCGTCAAATACCGTCAGGTTTACTGCCTCTATGTCTTTTCTGATATTCAGCACCTTTGCGGAAATATCGTACTCGATGATACTGTTGTTTTTTACGGATCCGTCTATCGGCAATGAAACAAAAAGCTTTCCACCGTATACCTGTGCTGAACATAACCACAATGCATTTGTATTGACACGGTTCTTGAAAAAGAGATTCAGTCTGTCATTTACTATTTTTGTTGCCTGTGTGCCATTATATTCATAAATACCGTCTTCTCCCACAAAAAATGAGTTTTTGCCATCATTTGCCACCGCTTTCGGACCACACGCACCGCTTTCTGAAGGTATTTTGGTCAATCTGTAATTTTCGGGTGATGTACCGCTTATTCTGAATATTGACTTTTGTCTGTACAGTACAACATCGTCAAAAACAGTATCTATTGCAACAAATTTATCGCCGTCATACGTCGTAATGCTCGTTTGTCCCGCATCCGATGAATCCCATACCTCAGGCTCACCCTGAGCGGAATAATAAACAGTGTTAGGTTTTACGGGATCGCCTATTCCCCACACCCTCTCGTAATGCAGCGTCATTGCTCCCAGCGTCGGCGTTGAAGCTCCTATATATGTGACCGTATTGTTTCTCATTTTATACATACCGTCGACAGAGTTACATATTAAAAGGTGATTGCCGTTCTTGTAATAGTTTACAAAGCCTATATCGGCATCCGACATGCTCCCGAAGCAGCATTGCCATGCCCCGTTTTTATATACGAAAATACCCTTTGCATTATCGGCATATGCTACTACCGGCATTACATCGTCATTCCTTGATGCAGTCGATGTGCTTGAATAATACGTCATGAGCTGCTCCGGTGTGTAGGTCTCCCCTCCGTAGATGATCTCATCCGTCATGGTGTACGAAAAGCCCTTTACAGTTTTTAACGTACCTCTTAATGCCTCAACATTATATGAATTCGGTGTTGCACCCGTTTTCATAACGTCAGAGGACATATTTGCCATAAATCCCATTGAAAAATCATCAAGTGTGTATTTTACTAAATTCATACCTGCTTCTCCGTATTTTGTTATAAACAGAGGGCGGAATTACATCCGCCGCTCCGTATCAGATCTGTTTACTTTGTAAAGCCGTGCTCTATTCTTACCATCCACAGATCCTGCAAAATTGCAGCAGTAAAGCCGGAAGCCTTCCAGCCTGCCGTCCAACGCTGATCAAGCGGATCGCCCGTACCTGCACTGCCCTTTGGCTTGAATATAGTCTTGAATGTATCCTCACCCTCAATATCAACAACACCAAATGCATCCTTGCCGAATATTATGGTTGAATTGACGGGAGTGTTGTCAATACCGCAATCCGCATCAAACAAGAGGTCTCCGTCGGCAGGAGTAAAATCTATATCCTCCGTAAACTTTACAAATGCATTTCCAGCAATACCCGATGAGCAGCTGCTCACCTTGATCGTCGCATATTTGTTTCCACTTACGTCCTTGAGCAAAAGCTCTCGTCCCATGAGTGACGGCTCCTCATCCTTATCGATGGATTCCTTAATCGTCAATGTCTTTGAAGCTGATATAAAATTATTTACGGTGAGTGATGCACTGCCTCTGCTGAGCGGCTTACATTCAAAGCGCTTAGCCTCAGGTGTTTCTATAAAAACAACGCCGAAAAGCTTACCTATCTCGCCATCCTCAATTTTTTCCGCATTCTGATATTCCGCAACTCTCTGCCACTGCTCATCACACATAAGATCGTAAGCGGAGTCCTGGTCGATAATAGCAACATAATAAGGTCTGCCGTTTCTTATAAATGGCTTTGCCTTATTTCTCTTAAGTGTTCTGACTGCCTTTTTGATCTCATCACTTGTAATCACGTCCGTCGATGTCAGCTGATTACGCATGAGCTTGGAATTGGCATACTGGACTGAGCTTCCGCTGTGAATAATATCTCTTGTGATATGGTCAAGCGTAAGACCTGCCTGATCGCCCAAAAGCTCAAATGTCTCATCAAGTACCTGATCTATTGCCGTAAGATCAAGCACATCCGATCCTGCAACATAATCACCGTACTGCTTAAGCTCCGCGGTAACGCTTGTCATGTCAAGTGCTCTGCCATCCGGAGTAACGCCCTCCGAAATAGGTGTCGTTGCCGCGGGAAAGATCTCAAACTTTCTGAAATTTACGCTTTTTCCGCCGTTTTTCGGAATCTGTCTTTTTTGTCCGAAGCGCTGATGAACAAGTCTCGGCTTTGCATTCTTTATAAGCTTTCTGTCATAGTAGGTAACCACCGTTCCTGAAAGACCGCTGTCCGTTGTAAGATTTGTGTTTAAACTCATATTTGTTTCCTTTCTTTTTGAGGATCACAAAAATATCCTCTTGTTTTGCTTTACCTTTTTTTCGATCTCCTCAAACTGTGCATCACTCATTCCCGAAATATCATTTTTGGGTTGTTGTGTGCCTGTTTGAGCCTTACTTGCAAGAAGTTCTCTGCCGCGTCGCAAATTTTCGGCATATTCCCTCCTTGCTTCCTTCCTGATGTCCTCCGTGATAATATCTGCATACGCCTTGCAGCTCGCAAGCAATGCCGTGTGAACATTAACGCCGTTTACGACCAAACGCTTGAACAATGCGTTGTATTTCAACTCGTTCACTATGTCAAATTTTTCAAAGTTTTCTTTTATCCTTGCTTCCTGTGACATAATATCATCCGTGTCCACCTTTGCCTTAAATACGCGTTGCGATGTATGCAACGCATCCTCTATGCCGACAGCAATGTCATCATCACTCATTCCATCATCAAACATTGCCCTGATCTTGTCGGCAAGCCTTGTATCCGCATTTTCAGCGGATGCATTTTCTTCCTGCGGCTGTTCCGTTTTGTTTTCCTGCAGGACTTCATCGGCTATCGAACGCCTCAATTCATCTATTTCGGCGTCCAATTCCTCATCGGTTTTGTACATATATCTTTGCCTCCTTCCGTTGTGAATAGAATATCACATAACCTTCATTTAGTTTTCCGAATTATATGTTAAAATAAAAACAAGTGATAATTTGGTATGAAAAATTTTATTTTTCTACATTTTTTGCATATTACGTGCCGTATACATGGAATTGTCGTTGCTTTTTTTTGATTTTTGTGATATAATTTTATTTGTTAATTTTAAGAAAGGCAGAAGCTTTTTATGAATAAAATCGGTTTTGACAATCAGAAGTATATCGATATTCAATCGCAAAAGATTAAAGAACGCATCTCCAAGTTCGGCGGTAAGTTGTACCTCGAATTCGGAGGCAAGCTTTTTGATGACTACCACGCATCACGAGTTTTACCCGGCTTTGAGCCTGACAGTAAAATACGTATGCTCTTGAATCTCAAGGAACAAGCTGAGATCCTTATAGTTATCAGTGCAGATGATATTGAAAAAAACAAATTAAGGAGTGACCTCGGTATAACATACGATGTTGACACGCTGCGTCTGATCGATGTTTTCAGAGATATAGACCTTATGGTCGGCAGTGTTGTAATA
>CAYOGO010000064.1:0-6717 GCA_964403405.1 uncultured Lachnospiraceae bacterium
GATAAAATGAGCGAATACTATTGGAATACTGGTTGGAGCTCAACAAATCCATCACATTTCTGGGATTACTTTTACTATGAGGATATGTTTTCATTTTATGATAACGCAATAATGGTAGGCGCAGCTTATGCAAAGCCCGATGCTCCGGAAACAATTCGCGAAATCGTTATGAAAGCATGTTGTGCTGAAGATTATCTCAGTACCCATTTTGTTGATTGTGATGTGGACATGTTCAGGTATAACACTTTATTGTCAATTAAACCGGAGTATATGCAAGGTCGTTGCACTTTAGTAAGTCTTTCCGATGAGATCTTGATGGTTTACAATGAAAACGGAGACCTTTTGATAGTATATGCTTATTTTAATAACGTGCTCATCAGAATAGATTGCTATGATCCGTCTACAAAATCGGTAGCTGATGTTATAGATAAGTTCGATACAAGCTTCATGCAAGCATTGCTCAACAACAAGACAGCAACTGCTGCGGTCGATATACTTTCAAAGGCAGTGGAGGCAGCTGAGCCGTTTGGTGTTAAGAAATAAGAACATATTGAAATGTTGATCATGGTATTGATCTGCCCGACGACACGCTTGTGTTGTCGGGCTTTTGCTTTATCATAATATGTGTTACAGACGATGACAATAGCTGAATTTGCAATGATACATCCGAAAAAATTAACAGAAAAATAAAAAACTTGCTATTGTTATTATTTGATTTTTGTGGTACAATAGAATAGGCAGTTTATGTGTAGCCTGTCTGCACATGAGAAAGGAACAAAATGATAAGAGTAACTACCGCCATGTTTTGCAGCGACGTGCAGGACAATGATTTTGGCAATAAGGATTGTCACCAGATAATATGCTGTACCGAGTGCGAGGGCAGGTATACCACAGGTGAAAAACGCTATCAGATACACAGCGGTACAGTTATATATGTTCCGCCGAATGCATCTTGTTGTAAGCTTCACTGCAAGGGTACTGCACACTACGCACGTATCATGTTTGATACAGATGAGTTTTTCCGTGACAGAAGGCATATAGTTGTAGCGGATAATTCATACAGCGATCTGAGTAAGGAGATAAGGCAGATAATAGTTTGGGGGCAGCTTGACAGTGATCCCATGTATTTGTCATTGCAAACGCAAATGTGTCGATTGGTGTTTATGAAGATCGAAATGCTTGATAAAATGACTTCATATCATCAGGAGGTGGACGATTACAAATCCGACATAATAGAAAATATATCAAATACGGATTTTATGGTGGACGATTTTATGCGGAGTGCCAATATAACCCGATCAAATGTAAGCAAAAAATTCAAGCTTGCCACAAACGAAACGGCAAAGCAATTTTATAACAGAAAAAAGATGGAATACGCTGAACAGCTTATTCTCAATAATCTTGAAAAAAAGGTAAAGCTTGAGGCATTGGCATCAAAGTGCGGATATGATGAGCAGTATTATTTTTTGAGATTATTCAAAAAACACACGGGAATGTCTCCGGAGGAGTATAGAATAAAACATGGCGGACAATGAATTGAAATTGACATACCGTTACGGCAGATCAACGGTAAATGCGTTGGTGATGTCGGGGGAAAAAATTGCATACGAAATTGATATATGCGATATGCTTAAGATGTCCCAAGGCAGACCATGGTCACTGAAAAACATGAAGTTTGATATAGTGGATGTTGCTGATGAAAACGGCACGTTGACGGTGCTACTTGAAAACGGGATGCTCATGGTCATGCTGACTATCTGTATCAATTCCGAAAACGACCTCAGCATTGAATGTGAGTGGAGAAATACATCCAGAGAGACGCTTACGGATATTATGCTCGGTGTGGCGATACCCGTTAATGTTGAAAGTGGCTGTAAGTTGATAATGCCTCCGCTGCTGTATAATAATGCGATTAACGAGAACGGTGATCTTGACGGTGAGTGTATCTGCCACGGCGGCTTTGTTGCGGAGGAGCATAGGTTTACATTGCCCGTGGTGAGTGTTGCGGAAATGAAGCATGCTTCGTGCACAAATATGTCACTCATGTCATATCCGTCAAAATGCGATGCAAACACGAGCTTCGACAATGAGTGGAGCCTCGGCGTAATTCAAAAGGATGAGTCCGTGTATATGGCACTGCTGTCAGGCGTTGTAATGTACGAGGGCGTAAAAGATAAGGTTCTCGGCGGAAACAGGTCGATATGTGACTATGAAAGAGGATACTTTGATCTTGAAGCGGATGACTCCGTTGTTAAGAGCTTTGTTATCAGCGGATGGAACGAAACAAAAGAACGAGGCAGCGTAAGCACATTGCTTGAAAAGTCGTATGAAATGTACCGCCCAAAAAATGAAATAGAAATCAATTACAATGATTTTCTGCGATATAAGGGCATTGCACTGAAAAACAGGTACGTTGAGGACGACGGACTTGTAGGGTACGTCAAGGAGCTTTCATCCATTGCACAGGATGATTCCGTTGCAACAATGCATTATGAAGCGCTGAAAAACGAGTGGACGGTAGATAATCTGTGTGCGGCATGGTGTGATGCGTTGAATTCATTGCGCGGCGGAATGAAAGAGGGAATACTCAGAGCAAAAAAATGCGTTGATTTTTATATTTCTTCATCCGAGTGCAAAAAAAGAGGTTTAAGGCAGCTGTATTATAATTGTGTGACAGGGCAGTGGAGCTATTCCGCATTGGGTGATGTTGTGCCGTCGGGCGAATATGGCAGAATGCTGTCGTACCTGGCGGATATTATATCGCTTTTCAGGGAGCATTGCCTTGAGGTGCCAGATAAATGGGAAGAGGCGCTTGAGGATTCGTGTAATTTCCTGTGCGGATTCAGAAAGATGACAAAAATGGGTCTTTTTCCCGATTATTGGAATTATGACGGCGGAATAGGTTCAAATTCAAAATCAGCGACAGGAGTTGCTTGTGTTGCGGCGTTGGCAAAAGCGTATAAGATAACAGAGGACAGACATTATATTTCGGCGGCTGTAAAGGCACTTGTAAAGTATTATGAGGGCATAATACTCAAGCATAAATTGCTTACAAAAAAGTCAAAGTATGACGAGGAAGAAATCAAAAACTGTGATAAGGAAGCATACATTAATTTTATAGATGCAGCATTGAGCTGTTACGACGTCACAAATGAGGAACGATTTGTAAAAATGGCAAGTGCCGCAGCAGATATATTGACATTGTACGTGGATGTTATAAATTATCCGCCGGAAAAGGATTCAAAGCTGGCAAGGCTTGATTTTGATATGAGAGGATTGTCACGAGCAGGCGTATCGGAGCAGTACAGTGATGTACAGTTCCCGTCATTTGCGGTAAAGCGTGTTGCGCAAGTAACAGGAGACGCTTTCTTTAATAGAATATCCGCAATGACTATAAATGCATCAACACAGCTTGTTTCAACAGGTGACGGGGAATATGGTTTTATTGCTGTCGGAGAGCATCCGGGTAAGCTGTATTATACAAATTGGTCAGAAAATGGTAACAGCTCCGAGTGGAGGGGCGGTTATGATGATATCAACAGCCTGAGGTCTCTGATTTGGTCGTTCAGACAGGCCCTTAAGATCACAAATGTAAATTATAATGTGAGGAGTCCGTATGAAGATAAAGGTTAGTGTAAACACAACCAAGAAGGATTATTTGTCCTTTCACATGAAAACTGTATACCGATCGCTGTGGATATATGTGCTGTTGGTAGTACTTGTCATAGCGCTGTTGGTTATGAATATACAATATCACAACAGGACGGGTAAGACAGAAGATTCTCTGATTGTTATGCTCATAATGGCTTGCTTTATGCTTTTGTACGTACTGATAAACAATATTATAAAGCTTGTGAAGGCGGCAAAAAAGGAAAAAGAGAAGCCTGTGTTTGAATATACATTCACAAAGGGTGGTATGCATTGCGACTCAAACGGAAGAAGTTTTGATCTGACGTGGCAGGAGATATACAAGGTGGTTGAGACAAAAAAGATGTTTCTTGTATATCTGAACAAAAGCTCAGCATTTATAATACCAAAGTCCGCATTTGAGAGCGATGAGGATATTGAGCTTTTCAGCAGTACATTGCTGTTTGAACCGAAAAAATATAAGATTGAGGTTAAGAAAAATGGACGAAAATAAAAAGAAAATAATATTGAGGGTGATTCAGATCTTTTTTTCCATTGTGCTTGTTGTGGCGCTGGTCGGAATATCAAAGGAGCTGATAGCAGCGTATAAGAGCGAACAAACGTATGAAGAAATAGGTGAATTGGTGAGTAGTGCTTCGCCACAACGACCGTCGATCAATATTACGACGTCGACGCCCACGCCCGACGTAACGCCGACGCTGACCCAAACGCCCGATATTACGCCCACACCGACACCAGATGTAACACCGACACCAGATGTAACACCGACACCGAGCGTAATACCAACGCCCGATGCAACATCGACACCGGATGTGACGCCGACCCCGGATGTAACGCCGACACCTACCCCCACACCGACGCCGACACCCACGCCGACGCCCACCTACCCCCACACCGACGCCGACACCTGCGCCTACACCGTCACTTTCCGTGATGGATGTATACGGCAATGTTTATGAAAAGAACAATGACATGATAGGCTGGATAAAGATCAACGGAACAAGAGTGGATTATCCCGTAATGCAGACAAAGGATAACGAGCATTATTACCTTTATAAGGACATAAATCATAAGGACAGTGTTTACGGTGTGCCGTATGCATTGGCAAATTGTACTGTCGGTGAGTCCGATAATATCATATTGATGGGACATCACATGAAAAACGGCACCATGTTCTCAGACCTGATATATTACAGGAGAAATGGAAAATCGTATTGGGAAAATCACCGTTACATTTATTTTGACACATTTGACGGCGGCTTTGCAACATATGAGATATTTGCCTTTTTCAAGGCTAAGGTTCCGTCGCAGGATGAATTAAAGTATACCGAGAGGGACAGCTTTGTAAATGAAGACGATTTTAATTCGTACATAGCGGCATGCAAAAAGCGTTCTCAGATAAATACAGGCATAACACCGAAATATGGTGAGGATCTGTTAACCCTGATCACATGTAACTTCCAGGATGGTAACACATACAAGAGATTTGTTGTAATGGCAAGAAAAGTATCATAAAAAATGCGCTGTATCGACTGTTCTTAGTCGGTACAGCTTTTTTTATCAAAAATCACTCTGATCCGCACCTCAAAAGCGACAATCTGTACTCGAAAATTGGTATATAATATACCCAAAGGAGGGAGAATGCTGTGACGGTGTATATTTATGCGGACATTGTTTTGCTGGTGAGTCTGATAGTTAATATACCAATACTGTGGAGCACGGCAAGGGCGTACGGACTGAGGTTTTCCGTGTTGAGGAGCGTGTTGGCATCATTGCTTTGTGGAGCATCGGCAATATGTGTTGTTTTTTTTAAGCTAGATCTTACAAGTACGCTTGCGGTATATGTATTCGTATTTGTGCTGACTGTTTATATTGCTTTCGGGAGAAACAGGATCGAAAATGTGTTAAGGATATCCTTTATGCTTTTGTGGCACTGTGCGATACTTTGCGGTGTATGCAATATTATAAATATGACATTGCATAACGAAATAAGAGAATATATAAGCATAGCTTGCGTGATCATAGGTACGGTGATATTTTGCATTGCGATGAGAATGAGAAAATCGGCATATGCTGTGGGCATTGCATCGCTTAAATCAAACAGCTGTAAATTGAGAATAAATATCAATGGTGAAGAATATATTTTAAAAGCGGTGGTTGACAGCGGAAATATGCTCACAGAGCCACTATCACAATGCCCCGTTATTGTGGTAGGCGAGCATAATGATGAGTTGTGTAAATGCATTGAAGCGAGTGGCTATAAGCGTTTTGTTCCATTTGTGACCATTTCGGGAAACGGAATCATTGAATGCGCAAGAGCACAGGCGTGGTTGTGCGGAAAAAATGATGAAATGTTGGGCGATGTCTATATAGGAGTATCAAAAAACATGGCACACGAGGCTGTTGTCGGAACGGCTATATTTAATATGCGGTCGGAGGTAAGGGTAAATGATCAGATTTAATTTGCGATCACTGTTGCAAAAAATAATCAGTCGATTGTGGGGAAACTGTGCAAATGCAAGGATGTACTATTTTACATTGGGGAATTCTCTTTTGCCGCCGCTCAGCTCACAAAAGGAGACAGAGCTTTTGCAACGCATGGAGATTGGTGATGAATCCGCAAAAACAAAGCTTGTTGAACACAATTTAAGGCTTGTGGTGTACATTGCAAAAAAATTTGATAATTCGGGTGTGGCGATGGATGATCTGATCTCAATAGGCAGTATAGGTCTCATAAAGGCTGTTAATTCGTATAGACCGGATAAAAATATAAAGCTTGCGACATTTGCTTCAAAATGTATAGAAAATGAGATATTAATGTTTTTGAGAAAGGTGGTCAAATGTAAGGCTGAGGTATCACTTGATGAGCCGCTCAATACGGATGCTGACGGAAATGAGCTTCAGCTGACGGATGTTCTGGGAGCAAGCGATGAGGATGTATATGATACGACAGAGCAGAGAGTGATGAGCAGTGAACTACATAAGGCGATCTCAAAATTAAAATCAAATGAGCAAATAATAATAGAATTGAGGTACGGGCTTAATAACAAGGATGAAAAAACTCAAAAG
>CAYOGO010000065.1:0-5298 GCA_964403405.1 uncultured Lachnospiraceae bacterium
GGATAATGCAGCAAGCGGTCAAGAATACAGAGACATTTGCTCGTGCAGATATTTTGTTAACTTTTTTGATTTTGAAAAAATGTATTGACAAACTTTGAACAATATAGTAAAATAAGCTATATATGTAAAAAGGGCAAGTTTATGAGAAATTACGAAGAAGAATTCAATAACAGAGTAGCGTTCATAAAGGATATGGTGGCAAAGAGCCATGCAAACGGTATAATATTCGGCAACAGCGGAGGCAAGGACTGTGCCTTGGTTGGCATTTTGTGTAAAGCCGCATGCGAAAATACCGTGGGTATCATAATGCCGTGTTCATCTAAGCGAAATTTCGGAATGGATAAGGATGACGGCATGGAGGTGGCTGATAAGTTCAATATTGAGACGAGGGTCGTTGATCTTACGGCACAAAAGGAGCTTTTGATGAGTACGCTTGAGGGTGTTACAACGCTCAATAATGCTGCGGTAACGAACATTGCACCGCGTTTGCGTATGACAACTCTGTATACTATTGCCGCGAGTGAAAATCGTCTTGTTGCAGGCACGGGCAACCGTGATGAAATGTACATGGGCTATTTTACAAAGTGGGGTGACGGCGCACACGATTTCAATCCTATATCGGATCTGACGGTGGGCGAGGTCTATGAATTTTTGCGTTACCTTGATTGCCCGGAATGCATAATTAAAAAAGCACCATCGGCAGGCTTATTTGAGGGGCAGACGGATGAGGACGAAATGGGTGTTACCTATTCCGCAATAGATGAGTACATTTTGCACGGTACGGGAACTGAGAATGACATACAAATAATAAAAAGGTATCATGACCGTAGCGAGCATAAACGAAAGGGCATTGCAAGGTATAAGGATATAACGGAGTAAATGCCGGTATAATGTAAAACAGATCGGTCGATTTCGATCGTAAAATAAATTTTTCATATAAAAGGAGATGAGCATATGGATTCGGGACCGGGGCGAAGTGAAATGATAATAACAAAAAATGCTGATGAGTATGCTCGCTTTTTAGGAGGTATTTGTATACTCTTTAGCTGATTAAATTAAGGAGGATACAAAAATGCCGGAAATTATTAAAGATGAAATTGAAGAATTGCTTGAGCAAAAGAAGTTTTCAAGCGTAAAAACGGAATTGGAAGCTCTCAATGAGGTCGATATTGCAGAGCTTTTGGACGAATTATCAAAGGAAAATGCCGTCAGACTGTTCAGACTGCTCGGTAAGGATGTTGCAGCCGATGTTTTTTCGTATATGGACTCAAAAACACAGCAAAACGTCATTGAAGCCATATCGGATAAGGAGCTTCGCGAGGTGCTTGA
Source organism: uncultured Lachnospiraceae bacterium (assembly GCA_964403405.1). Lineage (GTDB taxonomy): Bacteria > Bacillota > Clostridia > HGM11327 > HGM11327 > SIG351. The sequence continues at coordinate 1,330 of CAYOGO010000065.1, forward strand.
TGACATGTTCCTTGACGATACGGTGGATCTTTTCGGAGAAATGCCTGCAAATCTCGTAAGCAGGCTTTTGCTGAATGCACCGAAGGATATGAGAGTATACATCAATCAGTATCTCAGCTATCCGGAGGACAGTGCAGGTAGCATAATGACCATTGAGTTTGTTGACCTGAAGTCAGAAATGACCGTTGCGGAGGCTTTTGACAAGATAAAAGCAACTGCACTTGACAAGGAAACAATATACACATGCTATGTCACCGACAGATTCAGAGTTCTTGAGGGCGTGGTTACGGTGCATCAGTTGCTGCTTGCGGACAGAAACGCAAGGATCAGCGAGCTTATGGATACGCATGCGATACATGCACATACTCATGATAAAAAAGGCGATGTTGCCCAGAACTTCAGCAAATATGGTCTGCTTGCGATGCCCGTTGTTGATTCCGAAAACAGGCTTGTTGGTATAGTAACCGTTGATGATGCCATGGACGTATTGGAGGACGAGGTTACTGCCGACATCGAAACAATGGCTGCCGTAAGCCATACGGAAAAGCCGTACTTAAAGCAGAGCGTATGGAGAATATGGAAAAACAGAATACCGTGGCTGCTGTTGCTCATGGTATCGGCAACCTTTACGGGAAAGATAATATCATCATTTGAGGCAGCACTTGCAGTGTTCCCGACACTCACCGCATTTATCCCGATGCTGATGGATACGGGCGGTAATGCAGGCGGTCAGGCATCGGCAACGATAGTCCGCGGACTTGCGTTGGATGAAATAAGAATGAGTGATATTTTCCGCATTTTGTGGAAGGAATTCAGAGTTTCACTCCTTGTGGGCATAGCTCTTTCGATAGTTAATTTTATAAAGATAATTCTGGTGGATAATCTGCTTTTAGGCTCAAACATAAGCTATGAGGTAGCGTTTGTTATATGTATAACATTGTTTTCCGCCGTTGTTATAGCAAAATTGGTAGGTTGTACACTGCCCATAGCCGCAAAAAGGGTAGGCTTTGACCCTGCGGTAATGGCAAGTCCGTTTATAACCACAATAGTTGATGCATTGGCATTGCTCGTATATTTTGCCGTTGCAACAGCTGTTTTGGGACTGTAAACGATCAAAAAAGAAAGGTTTCTCATGGAAAACAACAATATTTTAAATAATAGGGACGAAAGCTCGGTTGTTGAAGGACGAAATGCGGTATTTGAGCTGCTGAGATCTCAGCGTGCGATAGAAAAGCTGTATATAACAAAAAATATGAACCGAGATATTCTCGAAAAGGCACGTGCGATGCACGTTCAGGTCAGCGAGATAGATAAGCGTAAGCTTGAAGCAATGTCCGAGGGCGGCAATGCACAGGGCGTTATTGCACTTTGCTCACCGATAGAATATGCAAGTGTTGACGATATGCTTGCTCTTGCAGAGGAAAGGGGCGAAAAACCGTTTATAATAATATGTGACGGGCTGAATTCTCCCCACAATCTTGGTGCTGTGATCAGAACGGCAGAATGTGCGGGAGCTCATGGCGTGGTCATACCCGTGCATCGCTCAATAGGCATTACTCCGACAGTTACAAGAGTGTCCGAGGGTGCGGTAAACCACATGCTTATAGCAAAGGAAACAAATATCAGAAATGTGCTTGAGGACCTCAAGAAAAAGGGCGTATGGACAGCATGTGCCGATATGGACGGTGACAGATATACATCCGTCGATCTTGATATTCCGCTTGCACTTGTAATAGGCGGAGAGGATAAGGGTATTGCACCGCTTATAAGAAAAACATGCGATATGACGCTTGCGATACCTCAGAAGGGTCAGCTCAATTCATTGAATGCATCCGTTGCCGCTGCCGTAATAATGTATGAGGTAATACGTCAACGTGGTTGAATACCTGCTTATCGACGGCTACAACATAATAAATACATGGGGGATGCTGGAGGATAAGAGCAAACACGCTTTTGAACACGCAAGGGACGCACTTATCGACATAATGCACAATTACAGGGGCTATACGGGGTACCGCATTATGATAGTTTTTGATGCGTATCAGACGGAGAGCAAAAAAAGCACTGTGGAGGAAAACCGTAACATAACCGTGGTCTATACAAAGAAAAACGAAAGCGCAGATGTATATATAGAGCGCTTTGTTAACGACGTTATGGAAAGGTCTCCCAAAAACATACGCATATGGGTGGCAACGTCGGATCATCTCCAGCAGACGATAGCATCATCCAAGGGGGCGTTGATATTGTCCGCAAGTGAGCTGAAGGCGGACGTTGAGCGTGTTACGAAAATGAGAAATACACGGCTGAAAACGGATAATGATTCACCGACGCATATTTTTGAGAGGCTCAGCGATGATGCACTTGATAAATTAAAGCGTTTGAGTGAGGAGATAGGCAAGTAACGGAGCGTTTTATGGAGAAAAATGATTTTGATAATATGGTGATGGACGAGATCGCCGTGGTTGCAGCAAACGGCAATGTTCATGCAATAGAGTATATTGTCAACAGCTTTAAGGGCTTTATCAGGCAAAAGGCAAGATCATTCTATGTATCCGGGGCGGACAGTGACGACCTCCTGCAGGAGGGTATGATAGGTCTGCTTAAGGCTATACGTGACTATTCTCCGGAAAAAAATGCGAGCTTTAGGACATTTGCGGATCTTTGCATATCACGGCAGATATTTACCGCAATAAAGGCATCCAAATGCAAAAAACACATTCCGCTGAATTCATACATCTCCTTGTATAAGGAAATAGGCGACAATGAAGGTAATGAGCACTTCCTTGTGGATGAGCTCAAAGTTGATGAGCAGTCAAGCGATCCCATGCAGGAGATACTACGCAAGGAGGAACTCAATGATGTTTCAAAGGCGTTGACGGAGAGGTTGAGCAAGTTTGAATTGCTGGTGCTGTCCGAGTACATGGAGGGTAAAAATTACAGGGAAATCGCACATGAGCTGAACAGACCTGCAAAATCTGTTGATAATGCGTTGCAGAGGATAAAACAAAAGGCGACGAAGGCACTGTCAAGCGGAGGTGAGATCTTTTGATGATCGAAGATGATAAATTACTTGCGATAAAGCAAGAACTGCTTACATGTCAAAAATGCGGATTATGCTCAACACGCAATAATGTTGTTTTGGGCGAGGGTAATATAAAAAGCAATATAATGTTTATAGGCGAGGGACCCGGTCACGATGAGGATATGCAGGGGCGACCGTTTGTAGGTCCTGCAGGTCAGCTGCTTGACAAAATGCTTTCTTCGATAGGTCTTGACAGAAGCAATACATATATAGCAAACATAGTCAAATGCAGACCTCCGCAAAACAGAACCCCGGAGGAGGATGAGGCTCAAGCGTGTCTGCCGTACTTGAGAAAGCAGTTTTCGATAATAAGACCTAAAATAGTAGTGTGCCTCGGTGCGACCGCCGCAAGATATGTTATAGACAGAAATATACGGATAACACGAGATAGAGGTAACTGGTACGAAAAAATGGGGTGCAGCTTTATTGCAACCTTTCATCCATCCGCATTGCTCAGAGATCCTTCAAAGAAAAGGGACGCATGGGAGGATATGAAAAAGATACGCGAAAAATTAGATGATATAAGATAAGACCGTGCATGTGATATTGCACGGTCTTGTTTTACGTACTGAATTATACGGCATCATAACCCATTTCTTTTGTGAGAAAGCTGATGAAACCGTTTTTGCCCTTCTCATCAAGCTTATAAACGCCTGCATCCTCAAGCACATGAGTGCAAACGACGCCGACCTCACGGTGTATGATGTCAAGCACATTGTCATCTGTTATTGGCTCATCGGTGTGCGACATTATTTCATTTGCCCATTCAACATGCTTATATGCAGGTGAATCACAGGGTATATCCGAAAGAGAATTACTTACCATTGCATCCGCAATTATCTTCAGCTCATTGTTGAGTCTGCCCGGCAATATAAAGTATCCCATTA
>CAYOGO010000065.1:5308-6695 GCA_964403405.1 uncultured Lachnospiraceae bacterium
TCCCATTACTTCAATGAGACCTATGTTCTCTCTCTTTATGTGATGCCATTGGCTGTGAGGATGGAAGATTCCGTCGGGGTATTCATCAGATGTCCTGTTGTTTCTCAAAACACAGTATACGGCATATTTGTCACCGTCACGCTTTACGATCGGCGTTATGGAATTGTGACGTGTACCGTTTGTGTAGGCAATTATGTCATGCTCATCATCTGAATAATTCATCCATTTTGAGTGAAGCTCGTACGCGGCTTCGGTGAGCTGAGCTATATTATTGCCCGTGAATTTTACTGTCGAAAGCGGCCAATGCATCCTGTGTATCGTTACGCCATCGTATTTTTTGCTTGTAAATTCTTCAAGCTCCTTGCATGCAAACATCGGCATGTGGGCATTACCGCCCTGGAAATGGTCATGAGTGAGTATTGAGCCGCCTATTATCGGCAGATCTGCATTGGAGCCTATAAAATAGTGCGGAAACTTTTGAACAAAGTCAAGAAGCCTTGCAAAGGAGTCATGCTCGATCTTCATCGGGACATGCTCACCACGCAGTATTATACAATGCTCGTTGTAGTAAACGTAGGGTGAATACTGCATGAACCAAGCTTCGTTGTTGAGGGTGAGGGGTATCATCCTGTGATTTTGACGTGCTGCACTGCTCAAATTGCCCGTATAGCCCTCATTTTCTCGGCAAAGAGCACATTTAGGATACTCATTGGGAGGCAAAAGCTTAAGCATTGCAATTTCCTTTGGATCCTTTTCTGGCTTGGTGAGATTTATTGTGATCGTGAGATCTGCATAGGGGGACTCTGCATGCCACATTTTATTCTTTGCGATCCTGTCCTGACGGATATAGTTTGAATCAAGAGCAAGAGAGTAAAAATAATCCGTTGCAGCCTTTATTCCGTTTTTGTCCTTCAGCTCATTGAATTTTGAAATTACGGTCGACGGCCATGGTGTCATACAGCCCATGATCGCCGTGTCAAGCAGATCACGCCATGTAACGGTGTTATTTGGGAGCAGATGCGAAGCCCTTTCTTCGTCGAGCGCGACCTCGTCGAGTATTTCATCAAGAATACTCTGCACGGATACGGGTACATCGTTGCATTTTTCGTCATATGGCTTGTCCAGCAATAACAAAGAAAGAAGACTGTTTCTGACAAAAACCGTGTCAAGCGTATCAAAAAGCTTTTTGTCAAGCCCGTAATTGATGAGCTGTTCACAGCAGTATGCAATTTTTTTATTGTGGTTCATAAATAATTCGTCCTAACCTGTTGAAAAATTTTGAATATGATGTTATAATATTAGCAGTGTGCATATGGGCTATTCTGACTAACAGATAAGTGTGCATTTTGTGAATATGGTGTTCTCAAAACAGTCACCTATATATTAT
>CAYOGO010000066.1:0-6682 GCA_964403405.1 uncultured Lachnospiraceae bacterium
TTATTGAGGAGGACAGTGTTCCCGTTGAGGCGATATTCATGATGGACTCACATAACACGGACCCGTTTACAAATTCCGCTGGTGAGGTGTTTCAAACGTGGTCGAGGCTTACAGAGGAACAAATTGAGTGGTTTAATAAAAATGTCAATGAGCTGAAGGCAAGCGGCTGCAAGGATGCGACGATCATATTGCACATTCCGATATATGCGTATAATAAAGCGGCAGATGCAGCATATGACAGCTCTGTTGACAGAAAGCAGATAACGCCCGAGCAATCCTCAAACGGCGTTGGCTGGAATGACGGATATACCGACAGCATAGGTGTGCAGTACGAGGGCATCGGAAGCTATCCTGTTGAGGACGGAGTGTTTGATGCGGTAAAGGTGTCGGGAATAACAAAGCATATTATTGCGGGTCATGATCACGTGAATAATTGGATGATCAACTATGAGGGCGTCAGCTTTATATATGCATTGAAGACGGGCGCAGGCTGTTACTGGACACAGGAGCTGAACGGCGGCACTGTTTTGAAAATAAACAGCAACGGCGTTTATAATGTATACCATGAGTACGTTGACGTTTCAAATATAGCTGAATAAAAAAGAAGGGAGCCTGAATGCTTTTCAGTCTCCCTTTAATTTTGATCATTATTTTTCAATAACGGTCAGGCCCTTGCCCTGACCGTATTTTTCACCTGTTTTATCATATATAACGGTATAGAGCCTCCCTCTGTATGCAATATCCTCCATTTTCATGTAATCCCATTCCTCGGGTATTGCGGGATCTACCGTAAATTCATCACTATCGGTCTTTACGCCAACTATTCCCGTTATTACAAGATCGCAGAATGTCGAGTGGTTGTAATCTTTACCCCTTTCCTTTACGCCGGAGCGTTTAAGCAATATTGTGCGAGATGTCCATTCGTATTTATTTGGGCTCATGACCTCATCTATCCAAGGCAGTATTTTATCATCCTTTTCGATGCGGTGACTGTATGCGTACAGCAGCATATGCTTTATAAAAACATCCTTGAGATCGCTTTGACCGGAGTGTATCGTTTTTATCAGTCCCGTGAGAGTTTGCGATGTTGCAAAGGGCCACACATATCCGTTCCAGAGACATTCATGAGAATGCGGTTGGAGATATTCCGGGTGACGCTTGTCAACGGTGGTCATTCCCGTTTTTGCAAGGAATACCTCGGGATCAAGAAGATACCTGAATGCTTTTGAATACTTTTTATCCGGAATACCGAACATGTACGGTATGTAACCGATGAGCTCCATGGGTGAGCCGGTGTCATCATCGCTTATTGCAATTTTGTCGAGCTCATTATCGCTTTCGCCGTGCTTTGCCTTATAAAAACCGTCAAAAAGGAGCTTTGTGTTTATGAGATTCTTTATTTCGGATGCTTTTTGCTCATAAGCGTCTGCAATATCGTTTTTACCGAGCTTTCTTGCAAAATATGATATTGCCAGAGCTTCTGCATACATATATGAGTTTAGAGTTGGTCGTATACCGTCAACAGCCATACCATTTCTGTGACCGCTAACGGAGTATTCCATGGCATCCCTGTCATCAACTGACCAGAACATCCCCGATGAATGCTTATGTGTACGCTCCCATTCCGTATAGTATTCGATCATTTTGTCGAGCTCGTCATTGCCTATCACAAGCTCACCTGCAACGCTCTCGTATTCCTCGGCGGAATTGAGCAGCCATGTGCTGTACCTGTGAGCGTCATCGGGATTATCGAGATAATGTCGGAGATAGTCGGAAAAAATCTTATTCGAGTTCTTTAACCATCTTCCTTCATAAAAATGATGACCTGCAGGTGCGTTTATGACATTGTATTTTCCTGCCCACGGCACATCGGGCAAAAATTCGGAGACAACATATCCCTCCGGTGTTGATTTTATGTGCTTTCTGTACGTCCACCAACGGAAATAATACGCCTGCTCCAGTTGCTTATCAGGACATTCAAAGAGCGGTATTCTGTCGGCTAACCATTCGTATGCATCTTTATTCGGAACATCGTTGACATAGAGCTCATCATCGTTCTCATTGAATTTCTGAACATATTGCTTTAATAATTCCTTCATGTCTTAAATAAATTCCTTTCGTTATATTCTGCAAGACCTATGTATTCATTGCAACCAAGTCTTCCGTTGTACCATATTTTCCATTTTCCGTCTTCAAATATTACTGTCGGCTTGTAGCAGGCTTCTCCGTCCCATTCTCCCTTTGACGGATAAACAAGAGGATTCAACGCTGAACGTTCCCAACCTGAAATGCCGTCATCGGACCTTGCACAGCAGATGCAAGCGGTATTTATATCACTGTAACCGATGTAAAATATAACATAGCCCATATCATCCGTTTTTATCACCTGGCATCCACCGATTCTGTCCTGCTCATAAAAATTGCTTTTATCACTGCAAAGAATCGGTTCATTTGAATACCTGACAAAATGGATACCGTCTTGGCTTTCGGCATAGCCTATTACATTTGGCTCGTAGGTCTCACCTGCAGAATACCACATGCGGTATATACCGTTTTCAAACAAAACACATGGGTTCATAACGGATTCTCCCTCCCAAATAAGCTCCGGAGAAAGTATCGGTAACGATGATGCTCTTACAAAAACTATACCGTCACTGCTTTCGGCGTAGCCTATATAGCTCTTGCCGTTTGCTTGACCTGTGTACCACATTTTATAAACGCCGTCAATAAAAAGCACACAGTTGCGGTTGATATCATTCTCCCAGGAGGTATTGCTGTTTGGCCCGAGCGTTATCTGAGGCTCTGTAAAGCTTAACCCGTCATCACTAAATGCTACCGCAACCGATCTTTCACGTCTCCATGAAATATCTATTCTGTACTTATCGCCATGTTTACTCATGTAAGCGTCAAACATTGTTCCCAGCACGCTGTCCCCATATAACGGGTTTGAGGGATGCTTTGTAAAGCTCATTTTTATATCCATGATCAATTCCTTTTTTGGTATCGGACGCCATTGCTCTTACAAAATGTGTCAAATACTCAGATATTTATTGCCTGCACACGGGGTGACCCACTTTTGACGGCAGGAACTGAGTACATTATACTATATTTTATGTGAGGTGTCAACATAAAACCGCTGCACGGACGATATTATTTTATGATGTACAAGATCACCGTGTGTGTTTATGAGGCCTGTTTTTTCTTGCTTGTTCATTTTTTTGTAACATTCATATGGTAAAATAATACAGGTATTATTGTTTTTTAAAAGGAATTTTGGTATGAATAGTATAAATCTGCTTGTCACCATTGACAAAAAATATCTTCCTCCGCTGAATACAATGCTTGAGTCCTATTCAAGAGTGCACAATGGCATCCATACAGACGTTTATGTTGTTCATTCATCACTTACGGATGATGATATCGAATGCATCAAAGAGCATGTGAGCGAGACCGATACGGATATACACAGCATAAGGATAACCGAAAGCTGGTTTAAGGATACACCCGTCATAGAGCGTCTTCCGGAGGAATCTTTTTACCGTCTTATGGCGTTTAATTATCTGCCGGAGAGCATTGATAAAATATTATACCTTGATCCTGATATTTACATAATGCGTTCGCTTACGGATATGTACGAGACCGATATCGGTGACAAGTACATTGCTGCATGCGGACATTTTACGGGCTTTGTGAACAGCTTTAATTTTGCACGGCTTGCACTTGATAAGGACTTGCAGGAGCGGTATATAAATTCAGGTGTCATGCTTATGAATATTGACGCCATAAGGCGGGATTTTACTATTCAGGGCATACTGACATCGCTTGAGGAGAATATGCAAAGGCTGTGGCTTGGCGATCAGGACCTCATAAATATACTTTTCGGCTCAAATATGGTACTGTTGGACGAAAAAATATATAATATGGACGAGAGAACGTATAAATACAATAAAAGATCATATACATTGTCGGATGTTGAGGCTAATACCGCAATAGTGCACTACAACGGCAAATATAAGCCGTGGCTCAACGGATACAAGGGTGTTTTGGATGTATTTTATCCTCCGCAGGAAAACAAAGGCCCCTCCCCTCACGGAAAAATGAAGGCGAGAATAAGATCGGTCTACAATATAGTAAGGGCTTCCACAAGGCAGAAGATCATTATCTCATGTGCTTTGATAACGGCAATACTGTGCATCTTTTCGTACATATTCTTCGGCAAGGAAATAATAAGGATTATTGCGGAGCCGGAATTGTTCAGAGTGTGGCTTGACCGATTCGGTGCGTTTGATGAGCTGTTATTCATTATGATACGTGCAGTGCAGACCGTCATTAAATTTATACCTGCCGAGCCTCTTGAGATAGGCTCAGGGTATGTCTGGGGCGCAATTCCGGGTATGATATATTGCATGTTAGGCAATCTGATAGGCACGCTCGTTATAATATTGCTTGTAAAAAAATTCGGAGAAAAGGTCATTGATTTCTTTCTCCCGACAAAAAAGCATGTTTTGATAAACTTGTTCAGGAATAATGATAAAATATATTTGCTTTTATTCTTCCTGTATCTCATACCGGGCTCACCTAAGGACGGCTTTACATATCTGATAGGTATTCTCCCCGTGAGGACAGTTCCGTTTATGGTGGTAACGGGTATTGCAAGGATACCGTCGATATTGTCATCCACCATGTGCGGATCGACACTTGCTGAACAACGGTACCTGCTGTCTGCTGCAATTTTTATCGGTACGGCTCTTTTGGCGGTTTTGGGAACAGTGATTTACAATGCATACACAAAAAAGCATGCTGCAAAAAAATGAATGAGGTTTTTATGAATTGGTTTATTGAGCTTATAAATAATAAATTGCTTATAATTGCCGTGTCGTCATGGGCAGTGGCGCAGATATTGAAGGTGATTATTCATTTTATCATAAATAAAGAGCTTAACATATACAGGCTCTTTGGTGATGGAGGTATGCCGAGCGGACATTCTGCAACGGTAACGTCACTTGCGGTAGTTTGTGCATTGCAGTACGGCTTCGGATCATTTGAATTTGCGGTTACGGTAATACTTGCGATAATAGTTTGTCACGATGCAATGGGCGTAAGGCTTGAAACGGGAAAGCAGGCGATATTGCTCAACAGGCTCGTGAAGTCGTTTGAGGTATTCTCCACTCAGGAACTTCCCGAGGTCAAGCTCAAGGAATTTGTAGGGCATACACCCGTGCAGGTCATGGCAGGCATTGCGGTAGGCGTTGCAAATGCATTTATTATGTATTATGCTGTGTTTTGAAAAAAGATCGTAGCTTATTGATAAAAATTCAGATCAAGACTGATACTCATTGCATTCGGTGTGACTCTTTTTGCTGTCCTTATAAATTATTCGATGGTATTGCAATTCTTGGGCAAGATTGCCGATGTTATAATGCCGATCGTGATGGGCTTTATAATGGCATTAATACTCAATGTATCCATGTGTGGCTTTGAAAAGCTTATAACAAGAAAAAAGAAGCACCGTCTTGTGTTTACGCTTGTGATACCCACCATTGTGGATTCGGTAGTGTCGCTGTATGAGATAATAATGCAGAATTAGGAAAAATGGGCTGAAAAGCTCAAGGAGTATGAATTTATAGATATTGCAAAAATAACCGAGTGGTTGAATTCGGTAAACTTAAAGTCGATAAAGGAAAAGCTTTCAACCTATGCAGGTAGCACAATATCATCGACAGCCGGAGTTATCGGTGTTCTATTCTGAACATGTGCAGATTTTGGTATATCAGTTGTAATTGCAATATATGTTCTGCTGTCCAAAAGACATTGGGATAACAGGCAAAGAAGGTCATAAAAGCATATACAAGCGAAAAAGCATCGGAATATATACTTCATGTTTGCAAGCTGATAGAGAGTTCGTACTCAAAGTTCTTGTCAGGTCAATGCATAGAGTTATGTATACTTGCGGTGTTTATGTTTTTTGCGTTTACACTGTTCCGCATACCATATGGCGAACTTACGGGCTTGCTTGCGGGAGTGTTTGCGTTATATTCTTTACACCGCTGATGTTAGTGATACTGACAATGTTCAAGGAAATAACGAACACACGCTTGACTAAGAAAGTAAGCCTGTGTGCGGATGAAGATGTAACAGTGAGCAATAATGCAAATGATGATGTGAGTAAGAAATAAAAATACGGTATGGGCTTTTATGCAGAGCGCCATACCGTTTGTTTTATTTTACGTATTTTGAATAAATAGCAAGACAGCTGTCAACTATCTCATTTGCAAACAATGCAACAGAGGATCCGGGAAAATTCTTTGCAAATTCTATTGCAAGCACGGTGTCGTTTACCGTTTTGTCCTCAAAAGATACTGCCTTTTCGATTATGGGATCGATAAAGCTCTGCAATGCATTTATGCTGTCATTCACTGCTGATGATATTTCGGCTATCCTGTCATATACATGATGCATTTCGGTATACAAATTGTTTTTATCGAGAATATCCGACGCAAACCTCGGAACCTTTTCTGAAATGGCGTCCTCCCTGTATTGAGATACGGCTTTTTCGGGAGTACTTGCGACGCCGTTTTGGATGTATTCCTTTATTTTCTGCATTGAATCAAAGCGCCTGTATTCAGTCGGTACTGCATCCAATGCGGAATGCAATTCGTAAAGCTGCTTTTCGCCTGAAACT
>CAYOGO010000067.1:0-6664 GCA_964403405.1 uncultured Lachnospiraceae bacterium
TCACTTTGAGCTTTGCGGTATGTCGGAGACTCAGGTAGTTACAATGTTTACGATAGTACAGGCATTCTTGTCGTTGCTTGCGATTATCGCAGTTTTACCCTTGATATACAATTAAACAGGAGTATTTATGAATAAAGCACATTACATGGTCGTAGGTCTCGGCAAAAGCGGTATTGCGCTTGCGGAGTATATCCATTTTCACTGCGAAAACGTTATCGCATACGATAAAGCACCCTCCAAGGCGGCACATGACGCACTTGACGGCAAGGTGAACATCCTTTCGGGTGAGTTTGAGATTTCTTATCTCGACGGAATAACAGAGCTCATAATGAGCCCCGGTGTGCCCACAAAGCTGCCCTTTGTGCAAAAGGCAAAAGAGCTCGGCATATCCGTGATAGGTGAGATAGAATTTGCGTATAGACACTGTAAGGGTAATATAATAGCAATAACGGGTACAAACGGCAAAACGACCACTACCACTTTGACAGGTGAAATACTCAAAAATGCAGGCTTCAATACATTTGTTGTCGGTAATATAGGCAATGTTTTTATAAGTCAAGCAGACAGTATAAAGGTGGGCGATGCAGTGGTAGCGGAAATAAGCAGTTATCAGCTTGAAACAATAGATACATTTGCTCCTATAAGTGCGGCAGTGCTGAACGTGACACCCGATCACCTCTCACGTCACGGCAGCATGGAGGCTTACATTAATGCAAAATTCGACTGCTTCAAAAACATGCATAATAGCCCCGTCGTATTGAATGCAGACAATAACATCACGCTTAATGCCGACGTACACGACAATAAGGCATATTATTTCAGCATAAGCAAAGCACTTGAGGTCGGTGCATGGCTTGAGGGTTCCTCCCTCATGCTCAACACGGGCAGTGGCAAGCACGAGATCTGTAAGGTGGATGAGCTTAAAATACTCGGCTCCCACAATATAGAAAACGCACTCGCAGCATCACTGCTTGCAGCTCTTTATGGAGCATCTATTGATGCAATACGCAATACACTGATAAGCTTTTACGGTGTTGAGCACAGAATAGAGTTGTGCGGAGAAACACACGGAATAAAATTTTACAATGATTCAAAGGGCACAAATTGTGATTCCACAATAAAGGCAATAGATGCAATGCCGTCAAAAACCGCATTGATACTCGGCGGATTTGACAAAGGCTCAACATTTGACGAGCTGTTTGACCACATCGACAGTAAAATAAAATTCATAACCGTAATAGGGCAAACAGCACCTCTTATACTAAAAACAGCCGAAAAATACGGCTATACAAGCATAAAGCATTGCAGCAGCTTTGAGGAAGCGATTTATGACGCCTTTAGGGCATGCTCCGACGGCAACAATGTACTGCTCTCCCCTGCATGTGCAAGCTGGGATATGTTTGATAATTTTGAACAAAGAGGTCATTTTTTTAAGGATACAGTAAAAAAAATCATAAGCGAAAATAATTAAGATCATGAGGTCCATCATATGAAAAAACACGCCGCAGACTATTGGATATTGATCCTCGCCATAGGGCTCAGTGCATTCGGTGTCATTATGATACAGAGTGCAAGCTATTACTCTACAATGAATTCAGCTAACGGTCCGTACTATTATGCTTACAATCAATTCACGAAGGGACTGGTCGGCATGGCAATGATGATATTTTTTTGGAAATTCGATTACAGGAATCTGAAGAAATTCCACCTCACAAAGATCGCATACGGCATAAGCGTCGTAATGCTCTTGCTCGTTCTCATAATAGGTACGGATGCATATGGTGCACAGAGATGGCTCAACATCGCCGGATTGAGCATTCAGCCCTCGGACATTGCAAAGCTCGGTCTCGTGCTCATACTTGCCGATATTTTTTCAAGTGATGAAAAAAGGATCCACAAGGTTCCGTGGCTGTTGTGTGCAGCAATAATTGCCGGTGTTTTGGCAGGTCTCATAATGCTACAGCCAAACCTCAGTACCACTGTTTGCATATTGGCAATAACGGTTGCAGTGCTTTTTACTGCAGGACTCCATTGGGGCTGGCTCATGGCGGCAGGTGGCATAGGAGTGGCACTCGTTGTGCTTTTGATGGTATCCGCACCATACAGACTCCAAAGACTCGAGGCGTTTCTCAACCCATGGCTTGAGCCTCTCGGCTCGGGCTACCAGCTCATACAGTCACTGTATGCAATAGGCGCCGGCGGATTTTTGGGTGTCGGCATAGGTCAAAGCATGCAAAAGCTCCTTTACATACCATTTGCCGAAAGTGACTTTATATTTGCAATAGTTGCCGAAGAAATCGGATTTTTCGGCTGTGTATTGCTCTTTGCAGCATATGCTCTGCTCATATGGAGGGGCATACTCGTGGCACAGCGCTCAACTGACCCCTTTGCCATACTTTTGGCATCGGGACTTACCGCAATGATCGCCATACAGACAATAATCAACCTTTGCGTTGTAACGGGTGCCATACCGCCAACGGGCATACCGCTCCCGTTTATAAGCTACGGCGGAACCTCACTCATGATAATGCTCGCCGCAACAGGAATATTGCTCAATATCTCAACTCAGACAGAGCTGCCTCCTCAAAGACGCAAATTACAGATCAAATTTAAAAAAACAAGTCACTGGCACAACAACTGATGTAACAAAAAACACATCATGATAATACCCTGTTAGTATAATATAGACAGGAAAAGGCAATTTTCCCTTTTCGGATCATGTGATTCTGCATGACCCCACTACTGTGAAAAAACAAAACGAGGTGTTGTTATGAACGCTATACATATTAACGGCGGTGCTCCGCTCTATGGTGAATTATCCGTGAGCGGATCAAAAAACGCAATTCTGCCCATACTTGCGGCGTGCATATTAACCGATAAAAAGGTCATCCTACATAATGTGCCGGATATATCGGATGTAAATGATATGATATATATAATGCGTGATCTCGGTATAAATGCAGATGCGCACAAGGACACTCTGACCGTCGATTGCAGTAATATCGACAATTACAAAATATCAAATGAGCATGTCGGCAAGATCCGCTCATCCGTGGTATTGCTCGGTGCCATGCTTGCAAGATGTTCAAAAGCCACACTTGCCCATCCGGGCGGCTGCGACATAGGCGCAAGACCGATAGATATGCACCTTGATGCATTCAGACAAATGGGTGTAAGGATAAAATACGAAAATGACTGTTGGGTCTGCAACGCCAAAAGGCTGTCGGGAACAAAAATAACATTGCCGTTCCCCAGTGTAGGTGCAACAGAAAATATAATTCTTGCCGCGGCAACAGCCAACGGCATTACAACGATACAAAACGCCGCCAGAGAGCCCGAAATAAACGCATTGCAGGACTTCATAAACAAAATGGGCGGTGATGTTCAAGGCGCAGGCACGAGCACAATACAGATCACGGGTAAGGCACATTATCACGGCTGTGAATACACGCTTATTCCCGATCGTATCGTTGCAGGGACATATATGCTTGCCGTATGTGCAAGCGGCGGCGATGTTTACATAAAAAACGCATACAGATCGCATAATTCAGCACTTTTGACCTGCATGCAAGCAATGGGTGCCGACATCGATGTGTATCCCGAAAATGCAATACGCGTAAGAAAAACCAAAAGGCTAAATGCACTTGATTTTACGCAAACAGCACCGTTTCCGGGCTTTCCTACTGATCTGCAACCGCAATTAATGGCTTTGCTGACGCTCTCCCACGGCAGATCGATAATAAAAGAGAACATATATGAAAGCAGATTCAAGGCCGCATATGCACTTTGTGACCTCGGAGCTGATATATGCATAAAAATACCCGATAATAATGACAGGTTTGCAATAATAAACGGTGTCGACGCATTACACGGCACAATGGTAAGCGGTACCGACCTCAGATGCAACGCCGCACTCGTTATAGCGGGGCTTGCCGCACATGGCACAACTATTATAAGCAATGCTCATTATATCCAAAGAGGTTATGAGGATATTGTGGGATGCTTGAGATCTGTGGGAGCTGATATATCCTCGTCAGATCAATAATTACGGAAGAAAAGGAGTATACAAATGAGATCAAGGATCGTACTATTGGTTTTGGTCGGCATTGCCGCCGCCGTGCTTCTCGGCTTGGGCATAATGAACGGCGAGCTGTTTAAGGTCAATGATATTCAGATAAATGCGGAAGGTTTTTCCGATGATGAGCTGAGCCGTATACAGGAGCTTGCAGGCATCACTCACGGGCAGAGCATTTTCGATATCAATACGGACAGTATCGTTGAAAAAATAAATGCCTCAGGATCATATGTTGCTAAGAATGCCTCCGTGGTATATCCTTCGACCGTTAAGATCAATGTTACAAAAAGAATCCCTCACGCCTTGATAGAGGCAGAATACGGATATATATTGATAGATAAGGAATGCTGCGTCATATCCATTATAAATGATATTGAGGGCTATAATCTGCCCATATTCACAGGAATCAGAATAGCCAACTACACATACGGCGCAAGTGTTCAAACAAAGGATCCGTTTCAAAACAGCCTTATGCTGACCGTTCTGGATTCATTATACAGTCTGTCGACATTTGATTTGGTCAGTATTATTTCTATCGCAGATCCCGCAAACATGTATCTGATCAGTACAAACGGCAAAAGAATAGATCTTTACGAAACTGCCGATGTTTCCGCAAAGCTCTCACATCTTGCGGAAAAGGAATTGCGTGACATAATTCTCGGCGACGGTACGGGCAAGATCACTCTGTACAAAAATCTTTTTGTTGTATCCGAATGAAAGGAATCTTATATGAAAATATTATTAACGGGCGGCGGCACGGCAGGTCATGTCAGCGGTAATATGGCACTTGCTCCGAAGCTCAAAAGGCAAGGCTTCAGCATTGATTACATGGGAAGAGCGAACGGCATCGAAAAAAGGATCGTATCCGCTGACAAGGACATAATATACCATTCAATTCCCGCCGGCAGACTGAACAGATCGTTTACATGGCAGAATTTCACGGATATATTCCGCACATTAAAGGGCATTTCCCGTGCATCAAGGATCATCAAGCAGACAAAGCCCGACATTGTATTCTCAAAGGGTGGATTTGTGTCCGTTCCCGTTGTTGTGGCGGCATCCATGCACAAGGTACCAACCATAATACATGAGTCCGATTACACACCCGGGCTTGCAAACAAGATCTCGTCTAAGTTTGCCGATAAGATATGTACCACATTCCCCGAAACTGTAAAATACTTCAGATCGGATAAAGCAGTTTGCACAGGCTCTCCTATCCGCAATGATATTTTTTGCGGCAACAGGTCAAAGGGCATTCAGTTGTGCGGCTTTACGGAGCAGAAGCCCGTTTTGATCGTTATGGGCGGCAGTCTCGGTGCAAAGGCACTCAATTCAGTCGTCAGATCATCTCTAAGCAGTTTATTGAACACATATAACGTCATCCACATATGCGGCAAGGACGGCACAGCGCCCGAATTTGACGGAATAAAAGGCTACAAGCAATTTGGCTATGTAACGGATGAGTTGCCGCACCTGTTGGCGATCTCCGACATTGCGCTTTCCCGTGCAGGCTCAAATGCGATATTTGAATTTCTTGCGTTGTCTATTCCGATGCTGCTTGTACCATTGCCAAAGGACAACAGTCGAGGTGATCAGATAATAAATGCAGAGTCGTTTGAAAAGAGCGGCTTTGCAATAAAGCTTGATCAGGAGGTTCTAAGCAAGGATACACTGTGCAAAGGGTTGAGTGAGCTTTACGCAAGCAAAGATAAAATCAAGGCAAATATGAAAAGCTCAAGCCTGCTGAACGGCACAGAAAACATACTCAATATTATTTTTGAGATGACATCAAAAAAAATGTGACCTGACAGCTATACTTTTACAAACTATGTAAAAAAATGCTTGACAAATAATAAAAAAGGTGATATAATATCACTGTTTTGGAGAGTTGTTCGAGTGGTTTATGGAGCTGGTCTTGAAAACCAGTGATGTCGCAAGGCACCGGGGGTTCGAATCCCTCACTCTCCGCCATTTTGGAGAAATACCCAAGAGGCCGAAGGGGCTCCCCTGCTAAGGGAGTAGTGTGCGAATAGTGCAGCGAGAGTTCAAATCTCTCTTTCTCCGCCAAAGCGACAGGTTTTGACCTGTCTTTTTTTATTGCAAAAGAGATATATCACGGGGTTTGGTGCAAATGTATCGGACCTTTTTGTTTACGTTAAAATCGATCACTGCAAAATAACTTACATCGGAGGATCAAGCATGAGGATCTATGATATTTCTCAGGAGGTTTTCGGCTGTCAGGTGTTCCCGGGCGACCCTGCACCAAATAAGACCCTGATAAGCTCAACCGAAAACGGTGATGCATTTAATCTCACCGAATTCAGCATGTGTGCACACAACGGTACACACATTGATGCGCCCTTCCATTTTATTCCCAACGGGAAGACTGTGGATGAGATAAGCCCCGAGGTATTTATCGGAATGGCTTACATTTCCGAGCACAAAGGAACGGTAACCGCCGATGATGCGGTAAATATCATTAAAAAAGCCGAAGGCAGCTGCATTGATGCCTCAAAAAGAATACTTATAAAGGGCGATATCGAAGTATCACTTGAAGCGGCAAGGGTATTTGCAGACCACGGTATTCTC
>CAYOGO010000068.1:0-6602 GCA_964403405.1 uncultured Lachnospiraceae bacterium
TCTGTAAGCGATGCCAAAATAAACATCAGCAACGCAACATATCTGAACCATGCCACCTTATTCTCCAACAGCATGAGAACGATGATCACCGGGATAGCCGCTATCCTCATCAATGTCAGCTTGTTTGGGAGATTCATTTTGTTTTTTCTTTTCATAACAGCTCGCCCTCCGAATCATAATCGTATGTATGCGTTATTTTTACCTTTACTATATCGGATATATTCAGCCTTTTATCCGTATTAACATAAACATTACCGTCAATATCGGGAGCATCCCTGAAGCTTCTGCCGTAATAGCCGCCGCCCCTTTTCTTGCCCTCTATTATTACATCAACACACTCGCCACGTCTTTTTCTCAATCTCGGTGCCACAAGACGCTTTTGCAATGCCATTATGTTATCCGCACGCCTTTGTGCGGTCTCCGACGCCACCTTCGGGTACATATCCACAGCAGGAGTACCCTCCTCCTCAGAAAAAGTAAACACACCTAAATTATCTATCGGATTTTTTCGTATAAACTCAAGCACCTCCCTGTGCTGCTCCTCCGTTTCACCCGGGAAACCCGTTATGAAGGTCGTTCTCAGGCATGCATTCGGTATTTTTTCCTTAACATAGGCAAAAACATCGTATATTTTCTCGCTTCCCGCCTCTCTGTGCATAGAATGCAGTAGCTCAGTATCTATATGCTGTATCGGAATATCAAAATACGGCAATATCTTTTTATTTTCCGCCACGTAGTCTATAAATTCACGGGACACTCTCGCAGGATTGAGGTACATCATTCTTATCCACTCTATACCGTCTATCTCCGATAGCCTGTCAAGCAAGACAGTCAGATTCTCTCCATCATCAAGGTCCTGACCGTACCTTGTTATATCCTGTGCTATTACAATTATCTCTTTTTTGCCTCTTTTTGCTATCTCCTCAGCCTCTTTAACAAGAGCATCAAGCGGCTTACTTCTGAATTTACCCCTTATATACGGAATAGCACAGTAGCTGCAGCGATTATCACAGCCCTCCGCTATTTTAAGATATGCATATACCTGGTTATCATCAGTCATTCTCGGCAAGCCCAAAAAGCACGGCTCATCTATCGAACGCATGCAAGCTGCCGCACACTCTCCCTTGTTCTCAAGCTCGTCGACAACATCCGCAATCTTATCAAAGGCGGTCACACCGACAAATGCGTCGACCTCCGGCATTTCCTCTGCAAGCTCCTTTTCGTAACGCTGTGCAAGACAGCCCGTCATAACAATGTACTTCAAGCTTCCGCTTTCCTTGAGTCTTGCATACTTAAACACCTCATCAATCGATTCCTGCTTTGCAGACTCTATAAATCCGCATGTGTTGACTACAACTATATCTGCCCGCTTTTCATCCGACACTATCTCATGTCCGTTTTCCGCAAGCACTCCGAGCATTTCCTCCGCATCAACTCTGTTTTTGGAACAGCCCAATGACACCATCATTATTTTATATTTCATATCAGTAATCCGTATTCTTATCCTCGGGTGTAAATCCCAGATCGTATTCTTCCTTCGTTATAAGCACCTCTCTCGGCTTTGAGCCTATGTGAGGTCCTACAACTCCGCGTTTTTCCATCTCATCTATAAGGTTACCCGCTCTGCCGTGACCGATCCTAAAGCGTCTTTGCAACATCGAAACAGATGCCTCCTGCTCCTTCACGACAAATGCAATCGCTTCGGGCAGTAATTCGTCCGTATTTGCGGCGTCAACAAACTTTTTGTCGACCTCGCTTATCTTGTCCTCAAGTGATTCCTTCTGCACCTGCTCGGAAACTATATTCTGGCTCTTTACAAAAGCTACCACCTTTTCGACCTCATCGTCGGACACCCATGCACCCTGCACTCTTATGCTTCTGTCAAGCGTCTGCGGCTTATAGATCATATCACCGTTGCCTAACAACTGTTCGGCTCCGATAGTATTGATTATTGTTCGTGAATCCTGCGGAGATGACGTTTTCAACGCAATTCTCGACGGAATATTTGCTTTTATAACACCCGTTACAACATCAACGGACGGTCTTTGTGTTGCAATAAGCAAGTACATACCTGCAGCACGTGCCATTTGGGCAAGCCTGTATATATGATCCTCGACCTCATCCCTTGCAACCACCATAAGGTCTGACAACTCATCTATGACGATCACTATCAGCGGCAACGGCTGAAGATCAGGGTCATCCGACGGAGAGGACTTCATGAGCTTATTGTATCCTCTGAGCTCTCTTACGCCTACTCTCGACATCTTTTCATATCGATCCTCCATTTCCTTTACGCACCATGCAAGCACACCTGCCGCACGCTTTGGATTGGATACTACCGGGAACAGCAAATGAGGTATTCCCTTATATTTTTCAAATTCAACCTTTTTTGGGTCGACCATAATGAGCTTCACATCGGACGGCGATGCTTTATAGAGCAAGGACATCAGTATACCGTTTACAAATACGCTCTTACCTGAGCCCGTCGCACCGCATATCAATGTGTGCGGCATCTTTGCAATATCACCTATGATTATATTTCCTGCAATATCCTTACCGACAGCAAATGCTAGCAACGACTCCTTTTTAACAAATTCGGGGCTTTCAAGCAATTCACGCAGGTACACCGTTGATCGCTTATGATTCGGAACCTCGATACCCACTGCCGCTTTATTCGGAATAGGTGCTTCGATCCTTATGCTTGCACATTCAAGGCTGTAAGCCAGCTCCTTGTCAAGAGATGTGACCTTGCTCATTTTTGTACCGGACGGCACTGAGCACTCGTACCTCGTTATTACGGGACCATGCGTTATATTTATGACCTTTGCCGCTATACCGAAGTCGGACAACGTCTGTTCTATTGCCCTTGCCTTTTCATATACCTCATCCTCATCAAGCGGATCAACACCGTTATCGGTAGGTGCTTCAAGCAGATCAAGCGACGGGAATATGTACTGCGGACCCTCATTTACGCCGTCAACAGGTGCCGCAACGCTCTGTTCGGAGCCGTCATCAAGTATCTCTCCGTCGACCGTCACGTTCATGGGACGCTCCTCACCCGTTATTTCGGGCATTTCGGTTATTGTAGGTCTGTCATTTTCATCATAAAACCTTTTTTCGGATGTATTTCTTTTTTTGACAACATTCAGGTCTATAATATTGCTTTTCTTGCGTTTTTGAGCAGAGGGCTGTACGATGCTCTCGTTATTGTCGTCATCGTAGACTCCACCGTCGTACTGCTCATCATCATGTATCTCTTCGTATTCCGGTGTAGGCTCCTGTGCCTTTTTTCTTGTGAATCCGCTTATTGGAGGCTCAGAATACTCAGTGCGACGTTGTGTCTCCTGTACACGCTCCGTTTGCTGTCCGTTCCCCCTTGCAGCACCGTTTACCGTTGGTCTGCCTTGAGGCTTATTGACATTGTGCATTCCCGATCTTGCAAGCACACGCTCCTTTTCCTTACGAACACGCTCCTTCTCCTTAAAATTGCCTATGAGCAGCTGTGTCATTCTGCCGAGGCTCCTGTTTGTCGCAAAGAGCACCGATGCCAGTACGCAAAGGAGCAACAGAAACTTTGCACCTGCCATACCGAACAGGTAGACCACCCAATATGACAGCAATGATGCCAACATGCCTGTGCCTACTGAATCAAGTCCCCTGTTGTATGTGGACTTGATGAATATCATAAATGTATCATCATCAAATTTACCGTTGGAATACGGGAAAAGCTGCAGCCATGCAAGCAATATATACACGCCGACCATTACAACGATCACCTTGCCGAGCTTGACAGATGCCGCACGTGTTGCATTTATTATCATGAACACGCCTCCGACAACCACCGCAAACGGAAGCACATATGCAAAGTATCCGAAAAAACCGTGCATGAATTCGTTCATAAAATTGCCGAAAAAGCCCGTGGAATTGCTTATCAGGCACATAAACATGAATATGCCGAAGCCTATGAACAGTATGCCTGCGACCTCACTCGCAACCTTATTTGAAAACGTGTATTCAAAGCCCTCCTTGCGGCTTGTCCTTCGATCTGCACGCTTTTGCTTTCTGATCTCACGATTTTTTGCCGAATCGACTTGACGCTGACGCCTATCCTCATTTTTTGCAGCACGCTTCTCCTCTTTATTTTGAAGATGCTCTATTTTATGGCGTTCATTTATCTCATGCTTTACGTCCTTGTATCTGACAGTTTTCGCCTCTTGCGTTTTTTTTGCCGATGACGAGATTTTTTTATTTGAGCTTTTTACGTTTTTTGTATTTTTACCGCTGCTGTTTGACCTTTTTGCGGTATTGAATTGCTTTATGTTGTCCTTATTTGGCATTTTGTAAAAATTTCTCCCTTTTTCTTATTTTATATCATCGACATCACATTTTTTACTGCACCGTATATTATGCACAGCGATCCGAGCAAGAGACAGTACACCGAAAACGACTTCATGCGCCTTTTGTTTGAGATCTTATTCAACAGCTCAAGCGATAAATATCCGACAACCGCAGATGCAACAAATGCAAGCACATATGCCACAGCATGGGTTCCCGAAAACGACTGCACAAATATCTCATTGCCCTTTAACACAAGAGCACCCAAAACAGTCGGCAACGAGCACAAAAATGAATACCTTACCGCAAACCTTGCATCAAAGCCGCTCAATCGCCCTGCAAAAGTAGTCGCACCCGAGCGTGATATTCCCGGTGTTATGGCACAGGACTGAAAAATGCCCACAACAAGCGCGTCCATAAGCGTAATATCCGCCGCCTGCTTTTTACCGTTATCAAATTTACCTGATATATACAGCATGACCGAGGTTATGATCAACGAAAAGCCAACTGCCGTAACGCTTGAAAACAAGGTTTCAAACACATTCTCCAGCAAAAAGCCAACGACCGCCGTCGGCAATGTCGTTACGATGATCATTATCAGGAGCACCCTATACTCATTATTTCGTTCAAATGCCCTCTTGCCGCTGAATGTATCCACAACAAGGCGCACAGCCTCTCGTGCAAGTGCCGCTATATCCCTTCGGTAAAAAACACAGACCGCTATCAGCGTGCCCATATGCAACAGCACGTCAAACCCGACGCTCTCCTCCGACAGCCCAAACACATCCTTCAATATCGCCGCATGCCCCGAGCTTGAGACCGGAAGGAACTCCGTGACCCCTTGAATTATGCCTATAATTACCGTTTTGAGCACATATTTCATATCGAACACCTCTTGTAAGCAACACATTTCAATAAAGAGATATGCAATGCCTACAAAATTCATTCTCTTATATTTTATCATATTTGTGTAAAAAAAGCAATGGAGGGAGCCACTATTTTTTGAAAATTGTACAAATTTTTTCATTGATCTCGTATTGACATCGGTATTGTCCGCAAGTGAGGTCGACAATGCGTCTTCCGTTTGAGTTTTATCTGTAAAAAAACGATTAAAGATTAATAGATTTTGTAAATTTTTTATTAAAGTGGGAAAAAGTGGAAAAAAAATTCAATTTTTTTCAATTTAGGGCTTGAAAGTGTCGTAAAGTGGTGGTATAATATAGTAAACAAAAATAGGAAAGGTAGGATCAGGTCATGCTGTGCGGTAGAACGTACCATACAATGGATGCCAAAAACAGGATAATTATCCCTCAGCCGTTGAGAACCGAGATGGGCGAATATGTTTATGTCACCGTAGGGTATGACAAAAACCTGTTCATTATCCCGTCGGACACATTCAACGCCCTTGCCCAAAAGGTCATCAACGTCCCCGAAACATCGGTGGAATCACGTGAATTCAGACGTACCTTTTTCGGTAATGCGACAATGTGCCAGCTCGACAAAACAGGCAGACTTATACTTCCTTCCATACTTATCGATCACGCAAACATACAAAAGGACGTCGTTATAATAGGCATATACGATAAGCTTGAGGTTTGGTCAAAGGAAAACTATGATGCATACGCCTCCGGCATATCCGCCGAAAGCACCGATTCCGTGCTTGAAAAAATGGCGTTGCACGGCGTATAACGGAGGGACAAATGCAGGAATTTTCACACAAACCCGTGCTGCTTGACGAGGTAATAGAGGGACTTGCCCTTCATGAGGGAATGACAGTCATCGACGGCACATTGGGCGGAGGCGGACACTCCTCCGTAATACTTGAAAAAATAGGACCAACTGGCAGACTTATAGGCATTGACAGGGACAGTGATGCACTTGAGCATTGCAAGGAAAGGTTTAAGGACAACCCCGCCTTTACACCCGTAAAATCAAACTATTGCGACATGAAGGCAGTATGTGAGGAGCTCGATGTGGACAAGGTCGATGCTATCCTTTTGGATCTCGGAGTGTCATCCTTTCAGCTTGACAACGCCCAAAGAGGCTTTTCCTACATGCAGGACTGTGCATTGGATATGAGGATGGATAAAAATCAGTCTCTCACCGCACATGATGTGGTAAATAACATGAGCGAGGATGAGCTGGCAAAAATAATATGGGAATACGGCGAGGAAAAGTTTTCAAGGCGCATTGCAAGCTTTATAGTCAACAACAGACCAATAAACACCACATTTGAGTTGAACAAGATCATCGCAGCCGCAATACCC
>CAYOGO010000069.1:0-6473 GCA_964403405.1 uncultured Lachnospiraceae bacterium
CACGGTAGGTGCATGCAAGGGCTATAAGAATTCCATTACCGTAACTTTGGGAACGGGTATCGGCGGCGGCATTGTTATAAACAACAAGCTTTATGCGGGCTCACACGGCGTTGGTGCTGAAATAGGTCATATGTCAATAATGGCAAACGGCATAAAGTGCTCATGCGGCGGCGTTGGTTGCTGGGAAAGATACGGCTCCGCAACAGCATTGATCCGTGAGGGCAGAGCAGGCATGGCAAGAGACAGCCAGTCCATGATCTATACGCTTGCACAGGGTGATGAAAACAAGGTTACCGCAAAGGTGGTTATCGATGCTGCTAAGGCAGGCGACAAGACAGCATGCGAAATATTTGATGAATACGTTCGTTACATCGTTGTAGGTCTTATAAACCTCGTAAATTGCTTTGACCCCGATATTATTGCCATCGGCGGTGGCGTTGCTGCAGCAGGTGATTTCTTGCTTGATGCAGTAAAGGATTGCTATGAAGCAAATGTATTCTACAAGGATATTCCTCATGCAAAGATCGTATTTGCACAGATGGGTAATGACGCAGGTATTGTCGGTGCGGCAATGCTTTCATAATTTTATTTTTGAGCTGTGGAGCAAAATGCTCCGCAGCTCGGAATACTTAAAAATTTATGACGGATGTTGTCAATTTTCAAGTATTTCATAAACGACCGTACAAAAAGGATATTTAATCATGACCACTAAATACAGAGCTGATGTATTCGGCGATATACTTAATAAAAATTCTATACTTACAGACGAAATGATGAACAGACACACGACGTATAAAATAGGCGGTGCGTGCGATGTTATGCTTTTGCCCGAAGATGAGGAGCAGGTGGTCAAAATAGTCAAAAAATGCGATGAGAACGGGATACCGTTGTTTGTTGTGGGCAACGGCTCAAACCTGCTCGTCAGGGACGGCGGCATAAGGGGCGTCGTTATGAAGATCGCATCGGGAATGTCCGATATAAGGGTCGAGGATAACCGTATTTACGTACAGGCGGGAGCATTGCTCGGTAATGTGGTAAGGGTCGCATATGAGCATTCACTGAGCGGGCTTGAATTTGCAACGGGCATACCCGGAGCAGTAGGCGGCGCGGTGACGATGAATGCAGGTGCGTACGGTGGACATATGCAGCAGATAGTAAAGAAAGCGCGTGTCTGTGACAGACGTGGCAATGTATACGACATAGGTGAGGCTGATTTTAATTTCGGATACAGGCAAAGCATAATAAGGGACCGGTCACTGATAGTTTTGTCATGTGAGTTTGAGCTTGAGCATGCGGAAAGGTCGACAATAAAGAAAAAAATGGATCTGCTTTCCGCAAAACGAAGATCCATGCAGCCATTATCATTGCCGAGCTGCGGAAGTGTATTCAAAAGACCGGAGGGTCAATACATAGGCAAGCTGATAGAGGATGCCGGATTGAAGGGTACGACTGTCGGCGGAGCACAGGTATCAACGCTTCACGCAAATTTTATTGTTAATATAAATAATGCAAAAGCAAGGGATGTGCTTGATCTTATTGAGGTCGTAAAGGCGAGGGTGCTTGAGACCTTTGGTATTCCGATAGAAACGGAAGTAATTGTTATAGGTGAGGATCGGTAGAATGTCATTTTCCGGCGATGTTAAAAGAGAAATATCAAAAGTAAATTACGAAAACAGGTGTTGTAAGGTTGCGGAGCTGTCTGCACTGTTGCTCACATGCGGAAGAATAGTGCTTAAGGGTAGAATGAAGTTTGAAGTTGCGGTAGTTACAATGGAAAACAATGTTGCACACAAGATCATAGAAATAGTAAAGTCGTTGTACGGTATACGTGCCGATATATGTGTTTCGAGAAATATGCGTCTGAACAAAATGAGTAAGTACAGCCTCACATTCTATGACAGTGCAGCCGTAAAGCACATGCTTGAGGAAACTACCATAATATCCTATGACGAGGAGGGCTTTTGCTACATAAGCCACAAGGATTGGCAAAAGCTTTTTATGTGTGAGGATTGCTGTAATGCTTTCTTGAGGGGCGTTTTTGCAGGCTCCGGATCCGTAAATAATCCTGTGAAGTATAATCATATGGAATTTGTTATATATGATCTTGATTTTGCACAGACATTTACGGAATATCTCAATTCACGTGATATACATTGCAAAATGATAGAGCGTGATAAGGGCTTTTACATGGTGTACCTCAAGGAGGCAGAATGCATTGTTGATGTATTGCGTGCGATAGGGGCATCATCAGCACTTTTCAGCTATGAAAACATACGAATAAAGAAAAACATAAAAAATAAGGTGACCAGAATAGTTAATTGCGAGATGGCAAACCAAAACAAGTCAATAGAAACAGGGCTGAGCCAAAAACGTGACATTGAATATATAGTAGCGAAAAAGGGCTGGAGCTATCTGCCGAAGTCATTAAGGAGCGTTGCCGAATGCAGGCTGGAGTCGACTGAGGTCAGCCTTGCGGAATTGGGGCAAATGCTTGATCCGCCGCTTGGAAAGTCGGGCGTGAACCACAGAATGAAAAAGATAAGGGAAATGGCACAGGACTTAAGGATAATGTACGGTGATGAAGAATAATTGTGCCGCTGTTAACCAAGCAAGGACTTAAGGGGCTTTTCACAAATAAAACAAAGGAGGTATATCATGGAGGTTAAATTTACTCATTTGCATTTGCACACGGAGTACAGCCTTTTGGACGGTATGACGAGGATAAGCGAACTTATGGCAAAGTGCAAGGAGCTGGGCATGGATTCCGTTGCGATGACGGATCACGGCGTTATGTACGGTGCTGTTGAATTTTACAAGGCTGCAAAGGCAAACGACATACATCCCGTTATAGGCTGTGAGGTTTATGTCACAAAAGGGGACATGCATGATAAAACTCCAATGAATTCCGATTATTCTCATTTGGTGCTGCTTGCGGAAAATCAAACGGGATATAAAAACTTAATAAAGCTCGTATCGCTTGCAAACACCGAAGGCTTTTATTATAAGCCGAGAATGGATTACGATCTCCTGGAAAAGCACACCGAGGGGCTTATTTGTCTGTCGGCATGCTTGGGCGGCGATATTCCGCAATATATAATGAGGGATGATATTGAATCTGCTGACAAATTGGCATTGCGTCTTAAAAACATGTTTGGAGAGGATAATTTTTTCCTTGAATTACAGGATCACGGTATAGAGGATCAGATAAAAGTAAACGAAGCCCTCAAAAGCATGTCAAAAAGGCTTGGAATAGGGCTTGTTGCAACGAATGATGTCCATTATATGACAAAGGATGATGCGGAAGCACAGTCTATAATGCTCTGCATACAGACGCTTAAAACAATAGAAGATGAAGATCGAATGCAGTTTGAAACGGATGAATTCTATCTCAAATCACCTGAGCAAATGCAGGAGCTTTTTGCGGATACACCGGAGGCATTGGAAAACACCTATAAGATAGCGCATAGGTGCAATGTTGAGTTTGATTTTAAGCATAAGCATTTACCGGAATTTCATCTTCCGGCGGGCTGGAGCGATGCATACGAATATTTGGAGCATTGCTGCTATGAGGGTGCAAAAAAAAGGTACGGAGAGGTGTTATCCGACGAAATAAAAATAAGGCTTGATTATGAGCTTACCACAATCAAAAATATGGGATATGTGGATTACTTCCTCATAGTACAGGACTTAAAGCTGTACTCCGAAAGCATAGGTGTATCGGTGGGACCGGGCAGAGGCAGCGGAGCATCGAGCGTTGTTGCGTATACTTTGGGTATAACCGCAATAGATCCGATAAAGTACAGCTTGCTTTTTGAAAGATTTCTCAACCCTGAAAGAGTCAGCATGCCCGATATCGATCTTGACTTCAGTGATGATCGACGTCAGGAGGTAATAGAGTACATCATATCCAAGTACGGACACGATAATGTGGCAATGATAGTAACTCACGGAAGAATGAAAGCCAGAGCCGTAGTGCGTGATGTCGGCAGAGCATTGGCTATACCCTATGCTGTGGTAGATAAGGTTGCAAAGGCGATTCCCACACAGCTGAACATAACGATAGAGGGTGCATTGGAGTTGAGCTCACAGCTTTGTGCAATGTGCGATGAAAATGAGCAGATAGCAAAGCTCATAGAGATGTCAAAAAAGCTTGAGGGCTTGCCGCGCCACGCATCGGTTCATGCATCGGGAATCGTAATAACAAAGGAGCCCATATCCGAATATGTTCCTCTGTCCTTGACGAGCGATACTGTTACAACGCAGTACACAATGGGTCTGCTTGAGGAGCTGGGATTGCTTAAGATAGATATACTCGGTCTGAGATATATTGCCGTGATAGGTGAAACGGTAAGAAACGTAAATAAGAAATACAATAAAAACTTAAAACTTGACGAAATAAAATTTGACGATGCTGCCGTGTTTGAATCTCTTTGCAAAGGGGACTGTACTGGAGTGTTTCAGTTGGAAAGCGGCGGAATGACTTCATTTTTTAAGGAGCTGAAGCCGGAAAACATAGAAGATATCATTGCGGGAATAGCTCTGTATCGTCCGGGTCCTATGGATCAGATACCGAGGTATCTCGAAAACAGGCGTAATCCGGATAATATACAATATACGGATGATTGCCTTGTTCCGATACTTAATGTAAGCTACGGTTGTATGATATATCAGGAGCAGGTAATGCAGATAGTGCGAGAGGTTGCGGGATATTCATACGGCAGGAGTGACCTTGTAAGACGTGCCATGGCAAAGAAAAAGTATGATGTTATGGCAAAAGAACGTCACAATTTTATAAACGGTATTGTTGACGAAAACGGAAATGTAACAGTAAAGGGTGCAGTGAGAAACGGCGTTTCGGAAGAACGAGCAAATGCAATATTTGACGAAATGATAAAATTTGCGGAATATGCCTTTAACAAAGCACATGCGGCATCCTATGCTGTTGTGAGCTATTGGACGGCATATTTAAGGCACTATTATTTTGTTGATTACATGGCAGCCCTTATATCATCTGTGGCGGACAACCCTCAAAAGGTTGCGGAGTATGTGGAATATTGCCGAAAAGCAGGCGTAAATGTTTTGAATCCGGATATAAACCGTTCCGAAGGCAAGTTTATAACGAACGGCAATGATATAATGTTCGGATTAAATGCCCTCAAAAACATGGGTGAGCAGGCAGTGAATGAGATCGTCAACGAGCGTGAAAAAAACGGAGAATATAAGGACTTTGCGGATTTTTGCATGCGTGCCGGTAAACTCTCGTCAAATAAAAGAGTGCTGGAATCGCTTATAAAGTGCGGTGCCTTTGATTCCTTGAATGTAAGGCGCTCACAGCTGCTTGCAGTGTATGAAAAGGCTCTTGATATGAGCCATAAAATGAATGACTCCAAAAATGACCTTCAGATAAGTATATTTGATATGCTTGACGATGAGGACAGACCGGAGAATAAATTGGATATAGATTATCCCGATATTGATGAGTATCCTGCCGATACTCTCCTGAAAATGGAGCGTGAAATCGCAGGAATATATATTTCGGGGCATCCGCTTGACGAATACGCACAGGCACTTGACGGGCTGAATACGACAGCGGAATTTTTGCAGGTAAATTCCGATCTTGCAAATGATGAAACGAGTGATACGGTCGATACAACAGAATATGACGGCAGATCTGTGTCCATGGCAGGTATAATAACGTCGGTGAAACAAGTGACCACAAAGAAAAAGCAGCTTATGCGTTTTGCGACACTTGAAGATAGATACGGAACGATAGAGGTAATAGTATTCCCAAGCCAAGTGGACAGATACGGTGAGCTTGTTACCGTGGACAGCCTTGTTGTGATTGACGGAAAGACATCCGTCAAGGATAATGAGGGTATTAAGCTTATTGCCGAAAAAATAAAGCCCTTGACAAAGGAATATGAAAAAACGGTCGAAACGATAAAGCACGCATATAAGCAAAGGGCTCTTTATTTGAGAATGACGCAAAAGGATCTTTTGAAGGCAGAGGACAAGCTTGTGTCGTTGCTGAATAAGTATCATGGCACAGTGCCTGTGACATTGTGTGTGATGCATGAAAACGGCAAAACGCAGTATTCAAGGTACGACGAGGGCATTGATTGGACCGACGAGCTGCAAAGGGAGCTTTGTGAGCTTTTGGGAACGGATAATGTAAAAATAACGGAGAAGTGACGTAAGAATATGAAAAAAATAGAATTTATAGTAAAGCGTTTGACGGACATGAATTATAAGGCAATGCTTAAGACTGTTTCCGACATCCATAAAAAGACGGGGAAAAACAGATTTTTTATGCTTTGCGATGTTGTGTATTGCGGCTTTAAGTATGGTGCGGGATATTCCGATTATAAGTATTTTGAATTCTATACATTGAATGCACAGCAAAGGAAAACTTACATTGTACGTGCAACAAACAATGTTATTGCGGCCCATTGCAATAAAAAAGAGTTTTATCA
>CAYOGO010000070.1:0-6412 GCA_964403405.1 uncultured Lachnospiraceae bacterium
GGGATATACCGATATATCGGCATTGCTTTTGTTTATGAGGCAATCAGTGAGCAAAAAAGCTCTCATACCGATTTCTGTGACGATCATATCCTCGTCAACATCGTTTCCTACCATTATGCATTCCTCGGGGGAGAGGTCAAAACGGGAAAGTATCTCGTTGTAATACTTTAAGCTTGGTTTACAGTAATGCATATTCTCGTAGGTCGTGTACAATGCAAAGTCGTCGGGACGAAGTCCTGCCCACCCGATTCGTGCCTGTGTTGCGACCGACGGAAATATTGGGTTTGTTGCGAGAATCACCGTTATAGCGCGATCACGGAGCATGGTCACAGTCTGTCTTGCCTTTGAATTGAATGAGCAGACATGTCTTATGCTGTCAAAATCACGGACGTAAAATTCATCAAACCAGGGTATATCGTCTTTTACTTTACTACCGTATATTTTTTCAAAGCAACTCCAAAAAACGTCCTTGTTTGTGCGTTGACCATCGTTGTTTATCATTGCGAGAGTACATTCCCACACGCTTTTGACCAATGCTGACGGATCATATCCGTATCCCGACATTTTTTTGGAAAGTGCCTTGAAATATTCCTTTATAAATATATCCTGATCCATGGGCAAAAGGGTGCCGTCAAGATCAAAAAGTACTGCCTTAGTTTTCATTTTTTGTTTACTTGTTTTGTTTGAAAAGTAAAACCGCTCTCAGTCAAAACCGAGAGCGGTAAGTATTAGACATTAGATCAATCTGCATCAGATCCGCTTTGGCTGTCAACTGAGCCTATAGCCCATTTTTGAACCTCAAGCTTAACCTTTTCGGCACTGCCGATGGAAGCTACTTCAATAATGATCGCATCATCCTTTATCTGTGCGATCTTACCTTGAATGCCGCCGATAGTGGTGATCTTGTCACCCTTCTTCATATCATCGAGCATTGACTTTTTCTGCTTCTCTTTTTTCTTTTGTGGTCTGTACATTAAAAAATAGAAGCATGCCGCAATGATAACAATATATATTACGAGTACCCACGGAGATCCTGTGCCGCCCGTTGAGCCTGAACCGTCCGTCGGTGTGGAGCCTGTTGAACCCATGTCACCGATAGATGTATCAAAAAGCAATGTTCTGAAAAAATTCTGTATCATTAGTTTTCCTCCTTATAAAATAAACACTGTGTATTATACACTATTTTCCTGAATTTTTCAATAGAAAAACGAGTCTGTGTTAAAAATTTACAATAATTTAATATAGTGCGGAGATATGCTCTATATTTCGCGTCTGTTTGCCAATGCACTTGACAGTGTTATATCATCGGCGTATTCGAGCTCTCCACCCGATGGTATACCGTGAGCTATTCTGGAAACAGTGACATCATACTGCTTCAAAAGCTTTGCGATGTACAATGCTGTTGTTTCACCCTCTGCATTGGGGCTGAGTGCAAGTATTACCTCCTTGAATGTACCGCCTGCAACTCTGTCAACAAGCTCCTTTATACGGATATCGGAGGGTCTTACACCATCAATGGGAGAGATGAGCCCACCTAAAACATGGTACAGCCCGTCGTGACATTTTATACGTTCAAGCGCTGTAACATCCCTTGCATCCTTGACCACGCACAGCACATCCTTTTTACGGATGGGAGAGGTACATATTCTGCAAGGGTCCTCGTCCGTCATGCAACCGCAAATGGAGCAGAAATGCATTTCGTTGCGTACGCTGTGAATGAGCTCCACGAGAGCATCACAACGCTCCTGTGGCATATCAAGCACGTAATAAGCCATTTTTTCGGCTGTTTTTAGTCCTATGTTAGGCATTTTGGAAAACTCATTAACAAGTCTTCCGAAAACTTTTGCATATTCAGCCACGGCGATCTCCGTTATCTGAACATGTTTCCGGGCATTGAGCCTGCCGGAATACCTGCCACCTTTGACATTTCCTCCTGAACCATGTCATCTGCTTTGCGGAGAGCCTCATTAACAGCCGAGATAACGAGATCCTGAAGCATTTCAACATCGTCAGGGTCAACGACCTCCTGTGCTATCGTTATATCAACTATTTGATTTGCACCGTTAGCCGTAACCTTTACTACACCGCCGCCAACTATTGCTTCAACCGTCTGTTCTGCAAGCTGTGCTTTTTTAGCTTCCATATCCTGTTGCATTTTTTGTGCCTGCTTAATGAGCTGATTCATGTTCATTCCGCCCATTCCGCCGGGAAAACCACCTTTTGCCATACTAAACTCCTTTTGTATTATAATATTTCAATTTTATCCTTACTTAAAAGTCCCTCCAGGGCTTTTTCGACCTTATCTCCTGCCGATTGCGGCTTTGAGGATGCACATTTTACGGAAAGTGCTATTTCCTTGCCTGCTTTTTCCGCAAGAGATCCCCTTATCAGCTCAAGCTTGCCAAGCTTTTCAAGAGATTGGGCAAAAATACCGTCCTTTTCCGAAAAAACTATATCGGCACTGCTTTCGTTTGATTGAACGAATGTCGTATTCTTCAAAAGACCGTATAATTTTACATCACTTTTCTTCAGCTCATTGAGGTACTCACTCCATGCGCCATCCAATGTTCCCGATGGTGACGGCTTTGCGGAGGACTGTTTTTCTTCAGTCTTTGTCTGCTCACGCTTTACAGCGGCACGCGGCGGAGCTGAAGCTGCCTCTTTTTTTGTGCTTGCAGACGGAGCAAAGGCACCCGATTCAAATTTTCTGCTCAATTCTTCAACAGTGTCCCTCAATGATTCTATATCATCGGAGGTCTCGGGTCTGCATATCCTTATCAATGTGAGCTCGAACAATATTCTTGCTTGCCCTGTATAGCGTAATTGAGACTCAAGGGATGACAAAAGCTCTATCGAACGCAAGAGCCTTGCACTTGTAAAATCGGTGGAAAGCTCCTTGTAGCGTTCAAGCGTTGTATTGTCGGTGTCGCTCAGCATTTCCGTTGATCTCATTATGGAATACATCATTATGTTACGCAAATGATTTGTTACATCCTTTGCAAAAACAACGGGATCCTTACCGCTCTCTATGATCTCATCCGTCATTTTCAACAGGGACGGAGTGTCACTCTTGGAAATTGCCTCTATAAACGAGAGCGTAAAATTAATATCCGCTGTTCCGATTATGCTGTTTACGCAATCGACCGTTATGTGACCGTCACAATTATCAATGCTCTGATCCAGAAGACCTATTGCATCTCTGAGTCCGCCGTTTGCCCAACGAGCTATTGCAGCAAGAGCGTCTCTGTCGGCAGATATATTTATTTTTTTGAGTATACCTGAAAGCACATTTATTATTTCAGCGGTCGTTATTGCCTTAAAATCATACCTCTGACAACGAGAAACTATTGTTGCGGGTATTTTGTGTGCCTCGGTCGTTGCGAGAATGAATATAACGTAGCTCGGCGGCTCCTCAAGCGTTTTGAGCAGAGCATTGAACGCTCCCTGGCTGAGCATGTGGACCTCATCTATGATATATACCTTGTACTTACCGACGGAGGGCATATATCTTATTGTCTCACGAAGATTTCTGATCTCGTCAACACCGTTGTTGGATGCGGCGTCTATCTCGGCAATATCAATATTTTCGCCCGTCTGACGGCAATATTCGCATTCACCGCATACATCACCGTCAACGTTCGACATACAATTTACGGCATGTGCAAAAACCAAAGCGGCAGATGTTTTACCCGTTCCTCTCGGACCGCAAAAAAGGTATGCATGAGATATACGGTTATTTTTTATTTGATTTTTAAGAGTCTTGACAATATGATCCTGACCGGCTATGGAATCAAAGCTTTTTGGTCTGAATTGTCGGTATAATGCAGTATATCCCATTTTGATACTTCCGATATTTTATAAAGGCCGTGCAACCGAAGATCGATAATTTCCAATAAACGGTACTTTGACAGCCGGCTCGGACAAGGCTTTCCCATGGCACATACAAATGATCGCTTAGTGCTGCTTCCTTCCGGATCTGACACGGTTCACGAGTTTGTATTGCATAGGACCCTATCGTCAACACTGCTTATCAAAGCCTGACTTTACCGAAAAAAACCTCACAAAGGTATTCAGTCCTGTTATAGCGGATTACAGGTACAGGGCACCGCTATCTCCCCACTTAGCACGGCAAATCTATCATGATTGAAAATGATGCTTATCCGTAAAACACCACACTGTATATTATACACTATTTTTTTTATAAAAGCAAGTGTTTTTTGCATTTTTGTAAAGCAATTTTATTCAAATGTAATATTTGACAGCAAATTTTCGCAGAATCAAAATAAATGTATAAATTTATGAACCGATAAAGTTATTTGCGACAATTTTGTTGTTTGCATGTAATGATATATTTTTATCGTTTTTTTACTTAAATTTACCGATTTCATTTGACAAGCGGCGATTGATATGGTATAATTATACAATGATATATGTGTAAATATAATCGAAAATGACATGATCAAAAGAGGAGAGTTTGATTTATGAGAAAATATCTTTTTACATCAGAATCTGTAACCGAAGGTCATCCGGATAAAATGTGTGACCGTATTTCGGATTCGGTACTTGATGCAATTTATGAAAAGGATCCTATGGCAAGAGTTGCCTGTGAGACAGCTTGTACAACGGGCCTTGTACTTGTAATGGGAGAAATTACAACTAACTGCTATGTTGATTTCCAAAAAGTTGTTCGTGATACGGTAAGGGAGATAGGCTATACACGTGCAAAATACGGCTTTGATGCTGATACATGTGCGGTAATATCTTCTATCGACGAGCAGAGCGGCGATATAGCAATGGGCGTCGGCAATTCATTGGAAATGAGACAGTCGGCAGATGACATGATAGATCAGATCGGTGCGGGAGATCAAGGCATGGTATTCGGTTTTGCATGTAATGAGACCGATACATATATGCCTATGCCTATATATCTTGCACACAAAGCGGCAAAGAGACTCACCGAAGTAAGAAAGAGCGGTGTTTTGCCGTATCTTCGTCCGGACGGTAAAACACAATTCACTATATCTTATGAAGATAATAAGCCTGTCGGAATAGATTGCGTTCTCATATCGTCACAGCACGGTGAAAATGTAACTCATGATCAAATAGAGCGTGATATAATAGAATTTGTTGCAAAACCTATTATTCCCGAACAGTTTAGGGATGATAAAATTAAATTTCTTGTAAATCCCACGGGCAGGTTTGTTTTGGGCGGACCTCATGCGGATTCGGGTCTCACGGGAAGAAAAATAATAGTTGACACTTACGGCGGATATTCTCGTCATGGTGGCGGTGCGTTCTCCGGTAAGGATCCGACAAAAGTAGACCGTTCGGCAGCTTATGCGGCACGTTACGTTGCAAAAAACATTGTTGCATCCGGTGCGGCTGATAAATGTGAAATTGAAATTTCGTATGCAATAGGTAAAGCACATCCTGTATCGGTGCTTGTTGAAACATTCGGAACGGCACATGTCGATCCCGCAAAAATAGAAAAATGTGTAAATGAGCTTTTTGATCTCCGTCCGGCAGCCATCATAAAGACATTGGATCTCAGAAGACCTATTTATAAGCAGACTTCGGCATACGGTCATTTCGGCAGAGATGATGTGGAACTTCCGTGGGAAAAACTTGATCGTGTTGCAGATGTAAAATTATATCTTGATATTTGATAAAAATAAATTCATAGAATAAAGGAATCTTAACTTATGACGCATATTATTGCAGTTTCAAATCAAAAAGGCGGTGTGGGGAAGACTACAAC
Source organism: uncultured Lachnospiraceae bacterium (assembly GCA_964403405.1). Classification (GTDB taxonomy): domain Bacteria; phylum Bacillota; class Clostridia; order HGM11327; family HGM11327; genus SIG351. Next base: position 5,759 of record CAYOGO010000070.1, read on the forward strand.
TGCCGTAAATTTAAGTGCCGGTCTTGCTTTGAAAGACAAAAGAGTGCTTTTGGTTGATGCAGATCCGCAGGGAAATGCAACTACGGGGCTTGGTATTTTTAAGCCGTCGTTAAAACTGTCGCTTTATAATGTGCTTGTGGATTCCGAAAAAGCAGCCGATGCCATAATTGACATTGATTGCAAAAATCTAAAGATACTGCCTGCAAATATAGACCTTGCGGGTGCAGGGCTTGATCTGGCAAAGATGAAGTCACGTGAGCATGTATTGCAAAAGGCATTGAAGCCTGTTGAAGACGAGTTTGATTATATAATAATAGATTGTCCGCCGTCGCTTGAACTTTTGACACTCAATTGTCTTACTGCGTGTACGAGCGTTATTGTTCCTATCCAGTGCGAATTTTTTGCATTGGAAGGCTTAAGTCAGCTTGTCCAGACTATAAACATTGTGAAAAAAGGCCTGAATACCGGCATTGAGGTTGACGGTGTGTTGCTGACCATGTACGATAAGAGAACAAATTTGTCGGTTCAGGTTGTGGAAGAAGTAAGAAATAATTTTAAGGGTAATGTGTTTGAATCTGTAATTCCCAGAAACATTCGTCTCGGAGAAGCTCCGAGCTTCGGTCAGTCCATATTTGATTATTCACCGGATTGCAG
>CAYOGO010000071.1:0-6408 GCA_964403405.1 uncultured Lachnospiraceae bacterium
GGGTACGGAGTACCTATATCAAGATTATAGAACTCATACTGTGAGATCTCCGTTTCTTCGTTATCCGATTTGTTAACGCAAAGCACAACGGGCTTATGAGATTTTCTCAGCATATCCGCTACCTGAAGATCGGATGCAAGCATTCCCGACTGTGCATCAACAACAAATATGATAACAGTTGCCATATCTATTGCAACCTCTGTCTGCTGACGCATGAGCGACGGAATAAGCTCCTTTGTTGCAGGCTCAAGACCACCCGTATCAACAAGGGTGAATGTTTTGCCAAGCCACTCCGCATCTGCATATATTCTGTCACGCGTAACTCCCGGGGAATCATGCACAATTGAAAGCCTTTTATTTATTATCTGATTGAACAACGCCGACTTTCCGACATTCGGTCGTCCTACAATAGCAACTATCGGTTTCATTTATTTTATACCTTTCTATTTCACTTAATCAAAAAAACTTTTTACGTCCGGCAACTGCCTGCAAAAAACACTCGCCGTCAACGGGAACTATAACGATCCTTTTACCCGTTTTTTCCTCAAGCTGAGCTTTTGTCATATCATCAAGGAAAATTTCCGTTCCGCTTCTGAACATTACCTGAGGCAGGAGAACCACATCACATTCTCCGCAAGTCATCAACGCCTTTGCAATATCCTGTCCCGTAAGTAAGCCCGCAACGGTTATCGTCCTTCCGAAAAAATCATTTTCCACCTTGAGCACGTCTATTTTGACGTTGAGAGCTTCGCTTGCAGCATCGGCAACATCGTTCATGAACTGATATGCAGAAACACCCGTTGCTATAACTATGCGTTTGTACGGGCTTCTGTTCACCTTCAGCTCATCAAGTGCCTGTGCAAACTCGTCTGCGAACCTTGTCACAAGACCCACCCCGTTTTCTATCTGGGCAAAATCTTCCAACGCATCAAAATCGGGAACCTCATGCTCCGCTTTTATGTAAAACTCATCCGATGCAAACACAAAGCGTCTTCCGTGCTCCTTGAGCGATATGTTCTGCCATTTATGTACTGTCGAAAGCACATCGTATGCTTCCTCTTTTGTATAAACTCTCAGGTCTGCAAGCCCATCCCTGAATTTTGTAAGCCCAACCGGAACTACCGCCACGGAATCAACTATATCTATGTATTTGTACAGCAGCTCAAGCGAGTATTCCAACTCCTTACCATCGTTTATACCCGGACAAAGAACAAGCTGACAATTTACCGTAATATCGTTTTCCAAAAACTTATCAAATATCTGCGTGACCTTGGCAGCATTTGGATTTTTCATCATTCTTACACGCAATTCGGGATTCATTGTGTGTACTGAGAAAAACAGCGGTGAGTAATGTCTTTTGCATATGCGATCAAGCTCCTCATCGTCAACATTTGTAAATGTTACGTAATTTCCGTACAGATACGACAAACGCCAATCATCATCCTTAAAGTATATCGTCTTACGCATGTGGGGAGCAGATTGATCTATAAAGCAGAACATGCATTTGTTCTTGCATGCTCTCTGCTCGCTCATGAGCTCGGGCGTAAACGAAAGACCTATGTCCTCGTATACTTCCTTTTCTATATCGCAAACATAGAGCTCGCCGTTGGGACGTTCAAGCTCTATTTGCAGCTCCTCATTCAGCATAAGATCCATGTAATCAAGCAGATCAAGAACCTCCCTGCCGTTTATACCTATGAGCACGTCACCTATCTCAATATCCAATTCCTCTGCGATGCTGCCCTTTTCTATGGCGGATACCGCAACCTTAGTCTTCTTCATTGTCATTCGGATTAACTTTCAAAATATAATTCTCATAGCATGTAAACTTAACTCTGTCACCCTCATTAAATTCAGGTCTTCCTATGTTCGCATCGTAAAGAAAAAGTGCGTACCTTTCGGGAGCGACCTCAACATCTATCTCGTAATAAAAATTCTTATTGTCCTTATACACGGGCTTTTTGCTTAATGACACCACATTTCCGCCCATTATCTTGCATTTTCCCGTCAAAGCCTCAAGCAAGTACTTATAATAGCTGTAACACGGAGAAATAAGATTACCAAACCAAAACACGCCCAAAAACGTGGTCACAAGTATCGCAAATGTTCCCAAAGCGGACGCAATATCAAATGCAACAAAATATGAGGCGACACAGCCTACAACTATTATCAGCACCTCGACAACAATGTATATTATAAGCTGCTTAAGCACATCTCTTATGTCTTTTTCTGAGTATAACATATCAAAAACTCCTTATACATTGTAGGAAACAGGATCGCTCTCCGCAAGAACAGCAAAATTGGGCACCATATCACCCGTTATCTCTTTGTTATAGCAGAAGGAGCCATCCTTCCATTTTTCTTCAAACAAGGTCCTGTAAAAATTGTATCCGTTGAGGTCATGCTCAAATGAATACGACATAAAATTATTTTCCGAGCCCTGTTTGCTGTCATATGCAAATACAACATCATATGCTCTTAGCATATTGTCCAACGGTAAAGCGTCGTAATACTTTATTTCTATATCAACAACAGTATCCTCCACCGAGGTCTGCTCCACACGCATCATAAAATTCTGTATCTGCAAAGCATAGTACGCATACTCACCGGACTTCATGCCGCTTGCCTTTTCCACTATCTCAACATATTTTGATTCAGGATCAAGCAAAAGTATACGTATCTTTGATCCAATTTTCCCCATTACAGAGATTTCGCGTACCTTGTCCTTAAGAAAAGCCTGAATATTGTATGACACAACTATATCCATTGACTTCCAGAAATGCATTCTGTGGTAATTCATAAAATAACGCTCCGACTCCTGCGATGTGTATATTGAATTCATTCCCCAGGAAATGGATGTATTATACGTCTTGTCAAAATAGGAAAAGAGCACCAATGCAACAAGCACCAATGCAAGCAAAACATTTATGAATGCATATTCACCCGATGACAGTATCATTGACGGGATTATAACAACGATTATATATCCTATCAAGAATGCCTCATATCCCATTGCCTTATGCTTTACAGAAAAATCGCTTGTGCTTTTTTTATTGTTCTTTCTCATTTTGCACCTCCGTTGTAAACGGGTTCTCTCCAGAGCCTTTCATATATATCTGCATACATTTTGCAGCCCTTTTTGTTGCCCATGAATGACTTACACATTCTTCTGCCGTCATTGAGCCTTTGCGTCATTGGATATATATATATCCAATGACGCAAAGGCTCAATGACGGCAGAAGAATGTGTAAGTCATTCATGGGCAACAAAAAGGGCTGCAAAATGTATGCAGATATATATGAAAGGCTCTGGAGAGAACCCGTTTACAACGGAGGTGCAAAATGAGAAAGAACAATAAAAAAAGCACAAGCGATTTTTCTGTAAAGCATAAGGCAATGGGATATGAGGCATTCTTGATAGGATATATAATCGTTGTTATAATCCCGTCAATGATACTGTCATCGGGTGAATATGCATTCATAAATGTTTTGCTTGCATTGGTGCTTGTTGCATTGGTGCTCTTTTCCTATTTTGACAAGACGTATAATACATCCATTTCCTGGGGAATGAATTCAATATACACATCGCAGGAGTCGGAGCGTTATTTTATGAATTACCACAGAATGCATTTCTGGAAGTCAATGGATATAGTTGTGTCATACAATATTCAGGCTTTTCTTAAGGACAAGGTACGCGAAATCTCTGTAATGGGGAAAATTGGATCAAAGATACGTATACTTTTGCTTGATCCTGAATCAAAATATGTTGAGATAGTGGAAAAGGCAAGCGGCATGAAGTCCGGTGAGTATGCGTACTATGCTTTGCAGATACAGAATTTTATGATGCGTGTGGAGCAGACCTCGGTGGAGGATACTGTTGTTGATATAGAAATAAAGTATTACGACGCTTTACCGTTGGACAATATGCTAAGAGCATATGATGTTGTATTTGCATATGACAGCAAACAGGGCTCGGAAAATAATTTTATGTCGTATTCATTTGAGCATGACCTCAACGGATACAATTTTTACAGGACCTTGTTTGAAGAAAAATGGAAGGATGGCTCCTTCTGCTATAACAAAGAGATAACGGGTGATATGGTGCCCAATTTTGCTGTTCTTGCGGAGAGCGATCCTGTTTCCTACAATGTATAAGGAGTTTTTGATATGTTATACTCAGAAAAAGACATAAGAGATGTGCTTAAGCAGCTTATAATATACATTGTTGTCGAGGTGCTGATAATAGTTGTAGGCTGTGTCGCCTCATATTTTGTTGCATTTGATATTGCGTCCGCTTTGGGAACATTTGCGATACTTGTGACCACGTTTTTGGGCGTGTTTTGGTTTGGTAATCTTATTTCTCCGTGTTACAGCTATTATAAGTACTTGCTTGAGGCTTTGACGGGAAAATGCAAGATAATGGGCGGAAATGTGGTGTCATTAAGCAAAAAGCCCGTGTATAAGGACAATAAGAATTTTTATTACGAGATAGATGTTGAGGTCGCTCCCGAAAGGTACGCACTTTTTCTTTACGATGCGAACATAGGAAGACCTGAATTTAATGAGGGTGACAGAGTTAAGTTTACATGCTATGAGAATTATATTTTGAAAGTTAATCCGAATGACAATGAAGAAGACTAAGGTTGCGGTATCCGCCATAGAAAAGGGCAGCATCGCAGAGGAATTGGATATTGAGATAGGTGACGTGCTCATAGGTATAAACGGCAGGGAGGTTCTTGATCTGCTTGATTACATGGATCTTATGCTGAATGAGGAGCTGCAAATAGAGCTTGAACGTCCCAACGGCGAGCTCTATGTTTGCGATATAGAAAAGGAAGTATACGAGGACATAGGTCTTTCGTTTACGCCCGAGCTCATGAGCGAGCAGAGAGCATGCAAGAACAAATGCATGTTCTGCTTTATAGATCAATCTGCTCCCCACATGCGTAAGACGATATACTTTAAGGATGATGATTGGCGTTTGTCGTATCTGTACGGAAATTACGTAACATTTACAAATGTTGACGATGAGGAGCTTGATCGCATATGCAAAAGACATTACTCACCGCTGTTTTTCTCAGTACACACAATGAATCCCGAATTGCGTGTAAGAATGATGAAAAATCCAAATGCTGCCAAGGTCACGCAGATATTTGATAAGTTTTTGGAAAACGATATTACGGTAAATTGTCAGCTTGTTCTTTGTCCGGGTATAAACGATGGTAAGGAGTTGGAATACTCGCTTGAGCTGCTGTACAAATACATAGATATAGTTGATTCCGTGGCGGTAGTTCCGGTTGGGCTTACAAAATTCAGGGATGGGCTTGCAGACCTGAGAGTTTATACAAAAGAGGAAGCATACGATGTGCTTTCGACAGTACATAAATGGCAGAACATATCGCTCAAGGAGCACGGAAGACGCTTTGTGTTTGCATCGGATGAGTTTTACATAAAAGCGGAGCATGAGGTTCCCGATTTTGATGCGTTGGAAGATTTTGCCCAGATAGAAAACGGGGTGGGTCTTGTGACAAGGTTCGCAGACGAGTTTGCACAGGCACTTGATGAGCTGAAGGTGAACAGAAGCCCGTACAAACGCATAGTTATAGCAACGGGTGTTTCTGCATATCAGTTCATGAACGATGTTGCCGATGCTGCAAGCGAAGCTCTCAACGTCAAAATAGACGTGCTCAAGGTGGAAAATGATTTTTTCGGAAGGACGATAACCGTTGCGGGCTTACTTACGGGACAGGATATTGCAAAGGCGTTGATGACTTGCGGAGAATGTGATGTGGTTCTCCTGCCTCAGGTAATGTTCAGAAGCGGAACGGAAATTTTCCTTGATGATATGACAAAAGCTCAGCTTGAGGAAAAAACGGGTAAAAGGATCGTTATAGTTCCCGTTGACGGCGAGTGTTTTTTGCAGGCAGTTGCCGGACGTAAAAAGTTTTTTTGATTAAGTGAAATAGAAAGGTATAAAATAAATGAAACCGATAGTTGCTATTGTAGGACGACCGAATGTCGGAAAGTCGGCGTTGTTCAATCAGATAATAAATAAAAGGCTTTCAATTGTGCATGATTCCCCGGGAGTTACGCGTGACAGAATATATGCAGATGCGGAGTGGCTTGGCAAAACATTCACCCTTGTTGATACGGGTGGTCTTGAGCCTGCAACAAAGGAGCTTATTCCGTCGCTCATGCGTCAGCAGACAGAGGTTGCAATAGATATGGCAACTGTTATCATATTTGTTGTTGATGCACAGTCGGGAATGCTTGCATCCGATCTTCAGGTAGCGGATATGCTGAGAAAATCTCATAAGCCCGTTGTGCTTTGCGTTAACAAATCGGATAACGAAGAAACGGAGATCTCACAGTATGAGTTCTATAATCTTGATATAGGTACTCCGTACCC